>DASRJW010000119.1 GCA_035649275.1 Candidatus Krumholzibacteriia bacterium | reverse complement strand
GAGAGACACTTGTGGAAGCGTGTCCGGCGCATACCCAAGCCCTTCATCGGCTTTGCTGCCCAGCTTCGATGCGCTTCACGCCGCAGTCGCCGAGGGAGAACACCGATCCGGCCCAGGCCCAGCTCCACGTTTCCAGCGGAGTGGTGCTCGGATCATAATCCGGCGCGACGCCGACCGCCAAGTGAGGTGGTCATGTTTCGATCAGCGCCGTTCTACGTGAAGATGGTGGCATCACGTCTCAATGCCTGGAAGGAAATGCCTGGAAAAACGCTTCCTGTCTGGTAACGCGTGGACACCGGACGAAGGAGATTGCGCGTGAGGGGCTGGTTGCAAAGGGAACGTGGAGCCCTCGCTTGCGTCGCCGCTGCCGGCTTGCTTCGTGCCCTTTGCGTGTGGGCGACACGGGATGATCCGGTCTTCCGCGTTCCCTATCTGGACGAGGCGTTCTACCACACCTGGGCGCGCTCGCTCGCCGAGGGCCGCGGCGATTTCCAGGGCCCGTACTTCCTCGGGCCGCTCTACCCGCACGTGCTCTCTTGGCTCTATCGCGTGTTCGGCGCCGATCCCTTCGTGGCCCGTGTCTTCCAATCGCTCCTCGGCGTCTTGGACGTGGGGCTCGTGCTCGTCGTCGCTCGCCGTCTCGGGGGACGCGTCGCGGGATACGCGGCGGCAGGTCTCTTCGCCCTGCATGGATGTCTCGTGTTCCACGAAGGGCTTCTCGTCCTCGAACCGCTCCTGCTGACGCTTCTCCTCGGTGCCTCGGCGGCGCTCCTACTGCCGGCGCGAGAGGAGCGGGCGCGAGGTGGGAGAGATCAGGCGCGTCCGAGAGGTGAGGCGCAACCGAACCGTGGCTCGAGCGGGAGGATGGGCCCGAGCGCCTGGGCTGCCTTCGCCGGTGCTCTCCTCGGTCTCGCCACGCTCGCTCGCGCTACCGCGTTTCTCGTCGCTCCGGTCGTCGCCGCCGCGCTCGCCCGCGGCCCGCAACGGTGGCGGCGCCTCCTCTGCTGCGCCGTCCTGTGGGGCGCTGTCGTCGCCCCTGTCGTGCTCCGCAATCACCAACTCGGCGGGGGCTTCGTGGTGACCACCAACGCCGGGGTGAACTTCTACGCCGGCAACTTCCCTCGCGCCAAGGGACGGTTCCACGAGCCCTCGGGCGTGCACTTCTTCACCAGCCCGAACGTGCTGCCCGAAGGCGCCACCTTGCCCACCGCCGTGGCACCGCGGCCCCTCACCATCGAGGCTCTGGCGGGAACCGCCACCGCCGCCGACTCGAAGCTGTGGTTCGCCCGCGCCCGGGAATGGATCCGGAAAG
The DNA here is from genome assembly GCA_035649275.1 of Candidatus Krumholzibacteriia bacterium. Lineage (NCBI taxonomy): Bacteria > Candidatus Krumholzibacteriota > Candidatus Krumholzibacteriia > Candidatus Krumholzibacteriia bacterium. Next base: position 59,644 of record DASRJW010000119.1, on the reverse strand, counting down.
AGCCCGGCGCTTTTCTCGCGCTCCTCTGCCGCCGCGCCGCACTCACCCTGCAGGGCCGCGAGATCGCGCAGCTCGAGAGCTATTCTTTCCACCGCGCCCGGCTCATGGCGCTGCGCTTCTTCCCCGTCGACCTCACCTGGATCCTGCCGCTCGCGGCGCTCGGGATCTGGCAGGCGCGCCGCAGCGCCGGCACTGCTCTCGTCCTCCATTTCGCCGTCGCGACACTCCTCCCGTGTGTTCTCTTCTTCGTCACTGCACGTCATCGACTCGTGGCCCTGCCGTATCTTGCCATCCTCGCCGGCTGCGGCGCCGCTGCGCTCGCCTCGCTCGCCACCTCGCGGCGCTGGTCGCGACTCGCTCTCGCGGGCCTCGGCCTCGCTGCCGCGGCGGCACTCACCCGGGTGGCAGCGCAGCCACCGCCGACAGCGACAGGTTGGGAGAGCGCGCAGATGGCGGAGCGCGTCTACGCTTGGGGCGATCTCGACGGCGCCATCCGCTGGCAAGAAGCGGCTCTCGTCGGGCTGCCCCGCCGACCGGATGTGGCTCTCAACCTCGCGCTCTACCGGAGCGAGCGCGGCCAGCCCCAGGACCTGGAGCGGGCCGAGAGCATGCTTCGCGCTCTCGTGGAGGGCGCTCCGGTGGAAACCCGCTTCCTGGACGCGCTCGGGACAGTGCTCGTGCAACGCGGTCGCCCCGCCGAGGCGCGGGCGACGTGGGAGCGGGCGTTGCGGGTCGACCCGGGCTTCGCGCCGGCGCGCGAACATCTGCGCGCTCTCGACGCCTCCGGCACCTCACCTGTTGCCCCCGACTCCCCTTGACGCCCTCCGGGCCCTCGCCACAAGCTCCGGTTACGAAGCCCTCGTCGCGCTCGCTGCTCGACCGCCGCGGCGCGCACCGGCACGCAGAAGGGAGCTTGGTTTGGCACGCGCGAAGATCGCCCTCATCGGCGCCGGGGCCATCGGCGGGACCCTGGCCCACCTGGCAGCGCTCAAGGAGCTCGGCGACGTCGTCCTGGTCGACATCGTCGAGGGCGTACCGCAGGGGAAGGCGCTCGACCTGCTCGCAGCGCGTCCGCTCGACGGCACCGACGTCAGCTTCACCGGCTCGAACGGTTACGAGGAGACCCGCGGCGCCGACGTCGTCATCGTCACTGCCGGCTTGCCGCGCAAGCCCGGCATGAGCCGCGACGACCTGGTGAGCGTCAACACCGGGATCATGAAGGGCATCGCCGAGAACGTCCGCGAGATGTGCCCGCAGTCCTTCGTCATCGTCATCACCAACCCCCTGGACGCCATGGTGTACGTGATGAAGAAGGTGACCGGCTTCCCGAAGAACCGCGTCGTCGGCATGGCGGGAGTGCTCGACTCGACGCGCTTCCGCACCTTCGCGGCCATGGAGATCGGCGTCTCCGTGGAAGACATCACCGCCATGGTGCTCGGCGGTCATGGGGACGACATGGTGCCCATCTTGCGTTTCTGCACCGTCGCGGGTATGCCGATCACCCACTTCCTCTCGCCCCAGAAGCTCGACGCTATCGTCAAGCGCACGCAGCTAGCGGGCGGGGAAGTCGTGAACTTGCTGAAGACGAGCGCCTGGGTGTCGCCGGCGGCGGCGGCGATCGAGATGGCCGAGGCCTACCTCAAGGACCGGAAACGCGTCCTGCCCTGCGCCGCTTATCTGGAGGGCGAATACGGCATCGACGGCTACTACTTCGGCGTCCCCGCCATCATCGGCGCTGGCGGCGTCGAGCGGGTCATCGAAGTCCCCCTCGAGCCGCAGGAAAAGGGAGCCCTCGACCGCTCCTTCGCGCGGGTGAAGGAAGTGGTGGGCCTGGTCAAGCTCTGAACAGCATTCTCTGGCGCAACATTAGAAGAGCAAGAAGAGCAGACCCGAGGGCGAGGCGCGGCAGGGAACTTCAGGAGAATTACGGACACGCAGAGAAAGTCTGCGACGTGCGGCGGGGGCGGGGAGCCCCCGCCGCGCGTCTTTTCCGGGTCCGGTGGCGGAGAGCGACCGGATCCCGGCTCCCCCCTTCCGCACACTGGGTCCGGGGCGGGCGACAGGTGACGGGTCGGCACCCGCCCCGGGGGCGAGCCACCGCATACCACCGCGCGCGCGCGGCGCAACCAGGCGGGGCTCGCAGGTCATTCGTCGGCTGGGTGCAGGCAGACTCTTCGTCGGCGCGTCCCATGACGGACGCGGTGCAGGATGGCAGGCAACTTTCGGGGATGGCGCTCGAACCTCTGCTTGTCAAGATAAGCGGCGGCGCCACGTTGTCAAGAAGCGGGGGTCACTCGGGGAAGTAGAGGATGCGGCCGCAGCTCTGGCAGGTGCGCACCTTGCCTTCGTGCAGCGAGGAACGGACCGAGGTGGGGAGCTTGGCGAAGCACCCCAGACAACGGTCGCCGGTGACCGGGGTGATGGCGCGGCCATACCGCCTCAGGATCTTCTCGTAGTGCACCACGTGGGCGAGGTCGATCCGCCCCAGGAGCTGGGCGCGCGCCTTGCGCAGCTCCTCCAGTCCGCTCACGTCGAAACCGAGGCGCGCCAGCTCTTCCTTGGAATCCTCGGTCTCCTTCAGCATCAAGTCGAGATCCTGAAGGGCGACCAGCAGCTGCTCCTGCTGACTCATCACGGCGTCTTGCCCTCCCGGAGGACGGCGGCGAACTCGTCGAAGTTCGTCACCTGCATGAGCCGGTCGCGCACGTTGTCGTCCCGGACGATCTCGATGATCTTCCCCAGCGCGGGCAGGTACTGGTTCGAGCGATCTTGGGGCGGTGCCAGCAAGGCGAAGAAGAGGTGGGTGGGCTCGCCGTCGGTGGACTCGAAGGGCACTCCGTGGCGCGAGCGCGCGAAGATCGCCATGAGGCGCGAGACGGCGAGCGAGCGCCCGTGGGGGAAGGCGATGCCTTTGCCCACGGCGGTGCTGCCCAAGGCCTCGCGGTTGCGCAGCATATCGAGGATGATCTGACGGTTGGTGCTGTCCCGTTCCGGCGCGATGAGATCGACGATCTCCTCGAGAACCTCGTCCTTCGTCTGCGCCCGGAGCTCGAAGATGCAGAGTTTGGGATCGAAGAAGCTCAGGAGGTCTTCGACCTTCATGAACTCTCCAGCGTGGACTGTCGCGGGAAGCAGTGTTCTCACTTCTCGCCGCAGCTTAGCATGCCGCACAGGGCGGGACAACCGCCCCAGGCGACGGGGCCGCATCGAGTATCGTGTCCCTAAGGGGAGCGCCATGAGTCCCAACGAAGGCAGAGTCCTCACCGCCCATTCCGGCCTCTACGACGTCCTGGGAGCGGACGGCGGCGTCACCTCCTGTCGTGCCCGGCGGCGACTGCGGCGTCCGGAAACCTCGTGGCCCGTTTTCCCCGTTCCCGGCGACGTGGTGGAGTGGCTGCTTCTGGAACGGTCCGGGGGCAAGAGCGGTATCATCGAGGCGGTGCGCCCCCGCCGCACCGAGATCGCGCGGGTGCGCGCCGGTGCGAAGCACGTCGTCGTGGCCAACCTGGATCGGCTCGTGGTGGTGGTCTCGGTGCGTCACCCCACCTTCGACCGCGGCCTTCTCGACCGCCTGCTGTGCACGGCCGAACGCAACCGGATCGCGGCGCTCCTCTGTCTGCACAAGATCGACCTGGCCGACCCGGGCGAAGGCGATGTCGAGCGCGCGGTGTACGAAAAGGCGGGCTACCCGATGTTGTTGACTTCGACCACGAGCGGCGCTGGCATCGAAGCGCTCCGCGAGGCTCTGCGCGGACACGTGAGCGCTTTCATGGGTCCCTCGGGCGCCGGCAAGAGCCACTTGATCTCGGCGTTGCAGCCCGGGTTGTCGTTGCGCACCGGGATGGTGAGCGAGAAGTCCGGACAGGGCCGGCACACGACGACACGGGTGGATCTGCACCGCACCGACTTCGGCGCCCTCCTCGCCGACACGCCAGGGGTGCGCGAGTTCAGCTTGTGGGGCTTGCAACCCGAGGAACTGGGGCCTCTCTTCCCGGAGATTCGGGAGCTCCAGGAGCACTGCCGCTTCGCCAGCTGCACCCACGATCACGAGCCGCATTGCGCCGTGAAGGAGGCGGTGGCAGCAGGGCGCGTCGACGCCGGCCGCCATCGCAGCTACCTGGCGATCTTGGCGGAGTTGCGACAAGATGCGTTGGCCGAGTCGCGCGGTGGCGCGCCTCGCCGGAAGGAAAGGAACGCGTGACCGACGACAAGCCGCAGTCGAAGCCGGTCCCGGGGTCCGAGGTCCCCCCGCCGATGGCGGGAGCCGCCGAGCCAGCCCTCGCAGGGGCGGAAGCGGCGACCTTGAGCCCGGGCCGCCGCCGCTCCATGCTCCTTTGGCTCGTGCCCCTCTTGCTCCTGCTCGGCGTCGGCGGCGGGATCTGGTGGTTCGTCCTCCGCGACACCCCCAAGAAGCGCGCCGAACGCGTCTTGGCGGAAGCGCGCGCGGCCTACGACCTCTTCGAATACGACCGCGCCGAGAAGCTGCTGCTGCAGGCACGGGAGATGATTCCTACCGGGGCCAAGGGCTCGGGCATGAACGTCGGGGTGCACCACAACTTGGGCCTGCTGTACCGCCGGTTGGAGCGCTGGGAAGAGGCCCGCGACGCTTTCATGAAGGCCGCCACCTTCTGCGGCCCCGATGCCAACGAGGTGCGTGCGGAAGAGCTCTTCCAGGTGGCGCTGATCGAGATCTACCTCGGCCACACCGGTCCGGCGGGGGATGCCCTCCGCGCTGCCCTCGAGGCGCACCCGACGCGGCCCGTGCTGCACTTGAGCCTCCTCGACCTCCAGCTCGGGTACTTGAAGCGACCCACAGCAGCGGACAGCTGCTTGCAGAACTTCCTGCGCTTGTGCGGGCGGGCACCGGAAAACCTGCGGGATGCAGCGCAGATCTACTTCCGGCGCAAGTTCATGCCGGATGCTCTCATCCTGGCCAAGGCCGCCGCGGCGGCGCAGGACACGATGATCTCGGCCCATGTCCTGGTGGCGAAAGCGTATTGGAGATCCGGTCGCTCCCAGGAAGGCCTCGAGTATCTGGAAGGACCTCTGACGCGCTACCCGCAATCCGTCGTTCTGTGGTCGACGAAGGCGAGCCTGCTCGTCGGGGCCGGGCGTTTCGACGAAGCCGTGCAAACCGCCGACCACGCCTTGACCCTCGCGCCCGACGATTACGAGACGCATCGGGCCCGCATGATGGCCCTCTACAACGGGAACCGCCATCAGGAAGCCATCGACGAGGCCATGGTCTGCCGCAAGATGGCGACCAACCCCAACGAGATCCACTTCCTGGAAAGCATGCTGGCGCGCATCCACGCTCGTCAGCAGGGCAAGCCTGAACCCATGACCCCCACGAGCGAGGGAGGGTCCCGGAGCCGCCGCCCATGAGCGCCCCTCCGGCCTCGAGCACTCCCGCCCGGCCCCGGACGCTCGGGCGACGGCTCGAGCGCGCCAGCAAACGCTGGTGGACCCGCGTGCTCGTCCGCACCGTGCGCCCGCGCCCCACTCCGCTCCCACAGGCCGACGCTGTCCGGCACCTCCTCGTCCTTCGTCCCCACAATCAGATGGGCGATACGGTGCTGACCTTGCCGGCGCTGCGCTTGCTCCGCCAGGCGTATCCCCGAGCGCGGCTGGTGTACTTGACGAACCCCCTGTCCGAAGAACTTCTCCGTGGATTCCCGGAGATCGACCGCCTTCTCGTCTTCGAGAAAGAGGAGGTCCGGCCCTGGAAGTGGGCCCGTTTCTTGGTGGCTTTGCGCCGACCGCGCCCGGACCTGGCCATCGTCCTCGGCACCGTGTCCTTCTCCACCACGAGCGCGCTCCTCGCTTGGTGGAGCGGAGCCCGCTTCCGCGCCGGCGTGTCGAGCCGGCACTTCGGCAGCGAGCTTTCCCAGGCGCTCTATCATTTGGAGCTCCCTCTCGGCCCGCCCGAGGCCCACGAGGTGGAGCACAATGCCGCGCCGCTTCGAGCTCTCGGGATCCAGGGGGCGGGGGGTATCCCCGAGCTCGTACCACTCCCCGAGGCTCAGCGAGAGGCGAAGGAGTTCGTCGACAGAAAATTTCCGGATCACTTCGGGCCTCTCGTCGTCGTGCATCCCGGAGCGGGGAAAAAAGCGAACGTCTGGCCCGTAGAGCGGTTCGCTCAGGTAGCGCAGCTGCTCGCGAGCCAGGAAAGGGCCCGGATCCTGGCGAGCGAGGGGCCGCGGGACGCGGCGGCGGTGGCGGAGTTCTTGGGCCTCTGCCCCGCAGCGGTGCGCTGGCGCGCTTCCCTCACCGCGACGCTCGGCCTCCTGAGCGGCGCCGACCTCTTTCTTGGTAATGACACCGGCATGGCGCACGTGGCGGCGGCCTGTGGCACCCCCACCGTCGCCATCTTCGGCCCCACTGACCCGAAAAGATGGTCACCTGCAGGACGTGCGGTCCGCTGTGTCCGCTCCGCCACGGGAAAGGTCGCGGACGCCGGTCTCGAGGACGTGCTCGCCGCGGCGATCGCAATGTTGCGAGCACGGGACAATTCCGCTACTGCAACGGTTACTGCTCCACCCGTCGGCCGCCTTCCTTGACAGCTGCGGGAAGACTCCGTTAGTCTGCGCCCCATCCCGAGAAACACGAAACGCACCTTGCACTCCGCCGTCGTTCGTTTGGTTCAACAAGCCGTGGATCGCCTTGCGATCCTCCAGCAGCGTCCTTTGCATGTGGGAGGTTCCGCCATGCGCAAGGTGGGCAAGGTGAAGTGGTTCAGCGATGTCAAAGGTTACGGTTTCATCACCCTGGACGATGGCAGCGAAGTCTTCGTGCACTACTCTGCGATCCATGGGGAAGGCTACCGCACGCTGATCGATGGCCAAAACGTGGAGTTCGATCTCCAGGAAGGACCCAAGGGTCTCCAGGCGAACGATGTCGTGAAGGCCTTTACTGAGGCCTGAACGAGTCCTCTGAAAAACCGACCGCCGCGGCCGCCGTGCCGCCCACCGGCGCGTCCGCGGCTGCGCCCGGCTGGCCGCAGCCTCCGCCCCGGCGCCGTGACCGTCGGCGTCGAGGTTTCCGGCTGCCCCTCGCCCCTCCCCTTGCCCAGTCCGACGCCGCCGGCCGATACTTTGCCGCGCCTTGACTGAGCTCCAGGCCGGCACGACCCGGTGGCAGATCCCCTGCAGCTCCGGCCCGACCACGTCGCCTTCGACGATGGGAGAACGCGATGAAGAGGACCGTGTCATGCCTGCCCCTCCTCCTCCTCGCCGGCTGTGGCCGGGGCGGCGATCCCAAGATGGAAGCCCAGGCCTTCCTCGACGCCTATGGCAGCGAGTACCAGAAGCTCTACTACACCTCGGCCCAGGCAGAGTGGCGGTCCAACACCCACATCGTCGAAGGGGACACCACCAACGCCTACGCCACGCGCCAGGCGAACGAAGCGCTGGCCGCCTTCACCGGCAGCGCCGAGAACATCGGCCAGGCGCGCCGCCTCCTCGGCGAGCGCGAGCGCTTGACACCGCTCCTGGTACGCCAGCTGGAACGTGTCCTCTACCTCGCCGCCGACAACCCACAGACAGTGGCCGATCTGGTGAAGCAACGTATTCGGGCCGAAACGGAACAGACGGAGAAGCTCTTCGGTTACGAGTTCCGCCTCGGCGACAAGAAGGTGTCGACGAACGACATCGACGAGATCCTCCACACCAGCACCGACGAAGCGGCCCTCCGCCAGGCCTGGGAAGAGAGCAAGGAAGTGGGCTCCGGCCTCAAGGATGGTCTGGAGAAGCTGCAGCACTTGCGCAACGAGACGGTGCGGCCGCTCGGGTACTCCGACTACTTCGCCTACCAGGTTTCGGAGTACGGCATGTCCACCCAGGAGATGCGGGATCTGATGCTGCAGCTCAACCGCGAGGTGCGGCCGCTCTACCAGCAGCTTCACACCTACGCGCGCTACGAGCTGGCCAAGCGCTTCGGCGCCCACGAGGTCCCCGACCTGCTGCCGGCGCACTGGTTGCCGAACCGCTGGGGGCAGGACTGGACCGGCATGGTCACGGTCGAAGGCCTCGACCTGGACGGCATCTTGAAGGACAAGCCGCGCGAGTGGTTCCCGCAGCAGGCGGAGCGCTTCTATGTCAGCCTGGGCTATCCGCCGCTGCCGCAAAGCTTCTGGGAGAAGTCGGACCTCTATCCGCTGCCTGCGGCGGCGGAGTTCAAGAAGAACAACCACGCCTCCGCCTGGCACATGAACCTCGAGCAGGACGTGCGCAGCTTGATGAGCATCGCGCCCAACGCCGAATGGTACGAGACCACGCACCACGAGTTCGGCCACATCTACTATTACATCGCCTACACGAACCCTGCGGTGCCTCTCCTGCTCCGCGAGGGCGCCAATCGCGCCTACCACGAGGCCATGGGCAGCCTGCTCGGCCTGGCGGCGATGCAGAAGCCGTTCCTGGCCCACCTGGAGCTCTTGCCCGCCGACGCGCAGGTGGACGAAACGCAGCAGCTGCTCAGGGAGGCCCTCAACTACGTCGTCTTCATCCCCTGGTCCGCCGGCGTCATGACCGGGTTCGAACATGCCCTCTATGCCGAGAACCTGCCCAAGGAGCAGTACAACGCGCGCTGGTGGGAGCTGGTGCGGCGTTATCAGGGGATCCAGCCGCCCGCCCCACGTGGCGAGGAGTTCTGCGACGCCGCCTCGAAGACGCACATCAACGACGACGCGGCGCAGTACTACGATTACGCCATCTCCAACGTGCTCCTCTTCCAGCTGCACGATCACATCGCCCGGCAGATCCTGAAGCAGGATCCTCACGCCACCAATTACTTCGGCAGCCAGGAAGTGGGCCGCTTCCTCGACAGCATCATGCGCCCTGGCATGAGCCGCGACTGGCGCGAAGTGCTGCGCGAGACCACAGGCCAGGACCTGAGCGCCGCAGCGCTGGTGGACTACTTTGCCCCGCTCCTCTCGTACCTGGAGCAGGTCAACGCCGGCCGCAAACACACCTTGCCGGAATTGTGAGACGGAGTGACGGTCGCTCACGAATAATCTGCCGACCGCCGCACACTTCCAGCCGATTGTGTATGCTTCCGCTGCGGAGTTCCTCGCGGAGGTAGACCCCGGGTTGCGACGGCTTCGTACGTACTCGAGGAGCAAGCAAGGAGCACCTAGAAGGAGGAAGCAGAGATGCGCGAACTGATTCCGGACCGCCCTTCGCTCGTGGCCCGGCTGGCGTTTTTGCTCGTGCTGCTGATCGCCGCGTCGGCGGTCTACGCCCAGAACAAGGGCACGCGGGCCGAGCTGTACGGCTTCGCGATGCTCGACATGGGTTACCAATTCAAGTCGTCCGATCCGGCCTGGTTCGATGTCATGCGACCGACCAAGCTGCCCGCCTTCGACAATCAGTTCGGCGAGGACGGGCATTGGTTCTCCGGGGTCCGACAGAGCCGGCTCGGGGTCAAGACTTTCACGCCGACCCGCCTCGGTGAGCTCAAGACCACCTTCGAGTTCGAGCTCTTCGGCGTCGGCGTCGACGCCGGCCAGACCACGTTTCGCCTGCGGCATGCCTACGGCGAGCTGGGTCACTTCGGCGCCGGGCAAACCTGGAGTCCGTTCATGGACATCGACGTGTTCCCCAACTCGATCGAGTACTGGGGGCCCAACGGCATGGTGTTCTTCCGCAACGTCCAGGCGCGCTGGATGCCGATCCAGGGCGACACACGCATGACCGTCGCGCTCGAGCGCCCCGGCGCGAGCGCCGATCAGGGCAGCTATCGCCAGCAGATCGAAGCGTTAGGCATCAAGGCTCGCTTCCCGATGCCCGATCTTTCGGCCGAGTACCGCCGCGCCACGAAGCGTGGTTACATCGAGGTGGCCGGCATCCTCCGCTATTTCTCCTGGAACGACAGCGTCACCGCGAGAGATGCGAGCGGCGATGAGATCGGCTGGGGCATCAACGTGAGCTCAAACATCAAGCTGACGCGGCTCCATCCCAACGACGTCGCGCGGCTGCAGGTCGTCTTCGGCGAGGGGGTCCAGAACTACATGAACGACGCGACGGTGGATGTCGGCGTCGAGGGGAGCGGGGCGAACATCGACGGCAAGGCGCTGCAGATCCTAGGGATCGTTGCCTTCATCGATCACTACTGGAACGACAGGTGGAGCACCTCCGCGGGCTACTCGCTCGTCGACACCGACAACAGCAGCGGCCAGCTCGACGACGCCTACCGCCGCGGCCAGTACGCTCTCGGCAACCTGCTCTACTACCCTGTCCACAACGTCATGATGGGTGCCGAGTTCCAGTGGGGCCGTCGGGAGAACAAGGGCAACTTCACGTCCGACGACTATCGTATCCAGTTTTCCGCGCGGTACAACTTCGCCCTGAACCTGGGCTCTCCGTGATGGATCTCGGCAGCACAGCAAGGAGCAGTGCTCATGGCGCAACGACGCGGTGCCAGCCAGTGGGAGGAGATGTGGAAGAAGTACTGGAGCCAGGGAGGACCACCCTCGTACGAGATGGCGCCGCTGCCTGAGGGCGCGAAGCCCGATCACGAGAGTGATTTCCTCGGCGTCACGCGCACCCCGGCGAACGAGCGGAAGCGCCTGGCGCGCATCACCGAGGAGTTCGCCACCGGATTCAAGAGGCTCTACCGCCTGGGTCCGGCGGTCACGGTGTTCGGCTCCGCGCGCTTCAAGGAAGGGACACCCTACTATCGACTCGGCACGGAGGTAGGCCGCGAACTGGCCAAGGCGGGGTTCACCGTGCTCACCGGCGGCGGGCCCGGGATGATGGAGGCGGCGAACCGCGGCGCCAAGGAGGCCGGGGGGAAGAGCATCGGCCTGAACATCATCCTCCCTCACGAGCAGGCGCCGAATCCTTATGTGGACGAGGTGGTGAACTTCCACTATTTCTTCACGCGCAAGGTGATGCTCGTCAAGTACTCGTGCGCCTTCGTCTGCCTGCCTGGGGGCTTCGGGACGCTGGACGAGATGTTCGAGGCGGCGACGCTCATCCAGTGCCGGAAGATCGGACCCTTTCCGCTGATTCTCTTGGGCTCGGCCTTCTGGAACCATCTGCGGGAGCTGGTGCTCGACATGTTGCAGGAAGGTGCGATCTCCGCCGAGGACACCGGCTTCGGCTGGATCACGGACTCGCCGAAGGAGTGCGTCCAGGTGCTCCTGAAGACCGTACCGGAGGCGGTGAGAGCCCGGTTGACCCCGCGTTCGTGAAACCCGACCGGGCGAGGAAGGAGTCTGCAATGGAAACCAGCGCGGGATCGCCGAGTCGCCTCCTCGGTGGCTAGAGGTGCATTTGGATGCGGCTCTGGAAGAAGTGCGTGCCACCCCGGAGGCCGAAGCGGTCGAGAGTTCCATAGCCGTAGGCGAGCTCGAGCCTGAGCTGATCGGAGAGATGCCAGTTGACCATCGGCGTGAACCGCCAGAACTTGCCGCCCCGCAGCACGCCGCTGTCGAGGTCGATGTACGAGAAGCGTGCCACCGCCTCCCACGCTCCGGGCCCGCCTTCGAACACCGTCCTCGCCGGAGAGACCGCCTTGAAGTAACCACCCACGGTGTTGTAGGCACGCGTCTCGCCGGTGATGAGCCAGGTCGCGACCACGTCGCCACCGTGAAAGACGGGATCGCCGCTGGCCGGGGCGGAAACAGCCTGGAACCAGTACTCGCTGCCGAACATCCAGGGGCCGCGGCGGTAGTACGCCTCCCATCCAGCCATGCGTGTCGCGGAGGCGGAGAACTTGCCGGTATCCACGAAGTAGGGGGCGGGGAACGCTTCCGGACGCGAGCGGAGCTGCAGCTCGTCTTCATCCACGTGGCCGAAGCGGCCATTCACCCCGAGGTGGAGCAGGGTGCGGTCGCTTTCCGAGAGGAGCGGCAACCACGCGATCCGCAGGACCACCTGGTGGTCGTAGGTCGAGAACGCCTGACGAGCATTGTACGAATCCAGGTAGTACCCGGCATTCCAGAGCAAGTGCCAGGAGGGAACGTACCCGAGCCACTTCACCCCGTCGCCGAGGATGGGGACGGTCGCGTCGCTGAACGTGGCTCGCTCCATGGTCCATCCGGCGTATCCCGTCATCACTTTGTTGAGCGAGAACCCTTCCTTGGTGCGGCCGATGAACAGATGTCCCCACAGCTCCGGTACGGCGACCATGATCCCCGTCTCGCGCATGAGCCACGAATCCGTCGGGCCGTCGTACATGATGCCGGCGGTCCAGGTCACCGGCCGCTTGAACTTGAAGCGGCCTTTGAGCAGGAAGCGGAAATCCCGCACCTTGGTGTCGGGGTCCAAGTCGAACTGTTGTTTGCTCTCGTCATCCTGCACATAGGTCGCCCCCTCGTAGAGGAAACCGGCTCCGGCCCGGATGGTGAAGAACGGCCCCTCGTACTCGTTCCAGTGCACGAGCTTGCGGCGTGGTGCGGCCACCGTGGCTTCGCCGGCCTCCAGGGTGTGTTCGAGGGTGGAATCGGTAGGCGCCGCTGGGGAGCTCTGGGCGCGGGAGGTCCCCGGCAGCACCAGGATCGCAGCCAGTGTCAGCAGCACGGCGAGGGGAGTGGGTGCCTGCATGGATGCCTTCCTCGAAGCGCTGTCGGACTGCTCGGCATGAAGCCGGCGAGCTCCTAAAGGTGAAAAGCCCTGCTCAGCAGGAGGGCGAGGACGATCGCGGTCACCGTGGTCACCAGGCCAGGCAGCATGAAACTGTGGTTGAGCAAGAACTTGCCGATTCTCGTCGTCCCCGTCTGATCGAAAGAGACCGCGGCGAGCAAGGTCCCGTACGTCGGCAGGAAGAAGACGGCGTTGGCGGCCGGGTAGAAGGCGACCAGCTGCCCGGCCGGCATCCCCAGGGCGACGCCGACGGGCACGAGGATCGCGACCGTCGCCGCGCCGCTGAAGAGCATCGTCGAGAGCAGGAAAAGGCCAGCGGCGAAGGCCCACGGGTGGTGCCGGACGACGTCCGACACGCCACCGACGATGAAACTGCGATTGCCCTCGAAGAAAGAGGAACCCAGCCAGGATACGCCCACGATGCAAATCACGGCCGTGATCCCACTGCGCATGATGGTTCCCTTCAGAGCCGCCTCGGGAGAAGCCCTGAACAGGAGCATCGTCAGCCCAGCGATGGCGATCATGACGATCATGATCGCCATGCCCATGCTCACCTGATCGGTCTCCGTCGCACCGCCCACGCCGACCAGATACTCCGGGCGCAGGTTCGGAAACATGCCGATCAGCACGACGACGACGATCCCGGCCAGGAACATCAGGGTGGAGCCACGAGCGTGGAACAAGGCCCGCCCCTGGAGCGCTGGCAACGCCTCCGCCGGCTTCACCTCGCCGCTGGCCAGACGCCTTTGGTACTCCACGTCCTCGCTCAGTTTCCCGCCGCGCCCCGCCACCGACAGGGCGCCGACGAGCACGGCGAGAAACGTGGACGGTACCGTGACGGCCAGCAGCCGCGGTAGCGAAACGTCTCTTTCTGCGAGACAACCAATCATCGCCACCGTCGCTGCCGAGATCGGTGAGGCAATGACACCCTGGAATCCCGCGATGACGCTGATGGAGAGGGGCCGTTCCGGGCGGATGTCCGCCCGGCGGGCGACCTCGGCGATGACGGGCAACAGGGCGTAAATGACGTGCGTGGTGCCCGACGCGAAGATCAGAACGTAGGTCACGACCGGCGCCACGAAGGTGATGTACTGCGGCTTCCGGCGCATGATCCGATCGGCGAGCGTCACCAGATAGTCGAGCCCGCCGGCGGCTTGCATCGTGGCGAGCGCGGTAATGACCGCGATGATCATCCCGATGACGACTTCCGGAGGCCCGCCGGGCGGGAGGCCGAAGAGGAAGACGAACACCACCAGCCCGATGCCTGCGACGGTGCCGAGGGCGATGCCGCCGAGGCGCGCACCGACGAGGATGCAAGCCAGGAGGATGGCCAACTCGATCCAGATCATGGCACCGTCATCCCGTTCCGTGACCCCCAGGCACAGGCGGGAGCCGGGTCCACGTCCTGCGCCTGGGCGCCTTCGTCACCCTCGAGCCTCCTCCGCTCAGTAGGCGTAGAACAGATTCTGAATCTCCTGCGGCGTACGTTTCTTCAGCAGCGCCAGGGAAAGGAGAATCCGCGCCTTCTGGGGATTCAGCTCGTCCGAGGCGATGAGACCCAGCTCATCGTCCTTCACCTCCACGTTGCGCCCGACGCTCCCCGTGGCCACGCGGCTGCTGCGGACGACCACCACGCCACTCTTCGCGGCGCGCGCCACCGCCTCCAGCGAAGCCTGGTTCATGTTGCCATTGCCCACGCCGGCGATGACGATGCCCTTGGCGCCCTGGGTGACGCACGCGTCGATCAGGCCCGGGGACATATCAGCACATGCGAAAATGATATCCACGCGCGGGATCGCGGTCACGTTCGCGACGTCGAATTCGCTGCCGGTCGTGTGCTTCCACTCCGGCGTCGTGAAGAAATCGTTCTTGCCGTAGGTGGCGACGCCGACGAGTCCCCGCAGCGGCGACATGAACGTTTGCACGGCGGTGGTGCTCGTCTTGGTCAAGGAGTGTGCCCCGTGGATCCAGTCGTTCATCACCACCAGCACCCCGCGGCCCTTGGCCTTCGGATCGCAGGCGACGCCGACGGCGTTGTAGAGGTTGAGCGGGCCGTCGGCGCTGACCGCCGTGGACGGGCGCATCGAGCCGACCAACACCACGGGCTTGTCGCTCTTCACCACGAGGTTGAGGAAGAACGCCGTCTCCTCCATCGTGTCCGTGCCATGGGTGATGACGATGCCATCGACATCCTTCGTCGGCAGCAATTCGTTGATCCTCTTGGCAAGCGTGAGCATGATCGCGAAGCTCATGTCTTGCGATCCGACGTTGGAAATCTGCTCTCCCTTGATGTTGGCGAGATCCTTGATTCCCGGAACGGCAGTGATCATGGCATCGATGGTGACTGCACCGGACGTGTAGCCCGCTTGGGTCCCGGTGGCGGCGGCGCCGGCAATGGTGCCGCCGGTCGCCAGAATCACGACGTTGGGGAGTTTCTTGCCCTGGGCCAGCGCCTCCTGGGCGAAGACGGTGAAGGCGAGGATCAGGAACAAAACGCGAGTGGCGTACGATCGTCTCATGGTGGCTCCTTTCCGAAGCGAGGCGCTCGGTTTGTTGCGCGTCCGGCGAATTCCGATTACTTCTTCGGGTACTTGCTCTTGTCCAAACCGCTCAGCTTGACGGGATCGAGCAGTTCCTTGATTTGCTGCTCGGTCAGGATCTTCTTCTCTCGAATGATCTCGAGAACGCCTTTGCCGCTCTTGTAAGCCTCGTCGGCCAGCTCGGTGGCCTTCTCGTAGCCGAGGACAGGATTCAGCGCCGTGACGATGCCAACCGTGGTTTCCAGGTAGTGAGCCAGCACCTGCTCGTTGACCGTGATGCCATCGATGCATTTGGTGCGGAAAGCCATGGAGGCGTTGTAGAGCAGTGCCTGCGATTCGATCACCACCAGGCCTTCCAGGGGCTCGTAGGCGTTGAGCTGGAGCTGCCCGCTGTGGGCGGCGAGGGTGACGCTGTAGTCATTCCCCATCACCCGAAAGGCGACGATGTTCATCAGCTCCGGCATGACCGGATTCACCTTGCCGGGCATGATGGAAGAGCCGGGCTGCATGGCCGGCAGCTTGATCTCGAACAGACCCGCCCGCGGCCCGGAGGTGAGCAAGATCAGGTCGCTGGAGATCTTCGACAGCTTGATGGCGAGGCTCTTCAACGCTGCCGAATACACCACGAACCCCTGTTGATCCCAGGTGGCCGCGATCATGTCGGAGGCGGGCACGATGGGCTTGCCGGTGAGCTTGGCCAGGTGTGCTGCGCACTTTTCCGGATAACCCTTGGGGACGTTGATGGCGGTGCCGATCGCCGTCGCCCCCATGTTGACCGCATACAAGTACTTCTCGGAGTCACGCAGCAACTTGATTTCGTCTTCCAGCGAGGCAGCGAAGGCATGGAACTCCTGGCCGACCGTCATGGGCACGGCGTCTTGCATCTCCGTGCGTCCCATCTTCACGATCTCCAAGAACGCGTCCCCTTTCATCCGGAACGAAGCGACCAGTTTTTGCAGCTCCTGGATCAGCTTGTCGTTGCGCAGGAGGAAGGCGACCTTGATCGCCGTGGGGTAGGAGTCGTTGGTGGACTGGGACATGTTCAGATCGTCGTGCGGCTCGACGTACTGGTACTCACCCTTCTTGTGCCCGCTCAGTTCGAGGGCGATGTTGGCCAGGACCTCGTTGGCGTTCATGTTGGTGGAAGTACCGGCGCCACCCTGGTACCAATCGACGAGGAACTGATCGTGATACTTCCCGTCCAGCACCGCCTGGCAGGCCTTCTCGATGGCGGCCAACCTCTCTTTTTTCATGGCGCCCACGTCGGTGTTGGCCCGGGCGGCAGCCAGCTTCACCATGGCCCACGCTTCGACGAACCCCGGGTAGTGGTTGATCAGGACACCGGAGATCTGGAAGTTCTCCAGCGCCCGGGCGGTCTGCACGCCGTAATAGGCCTCCGCCGGAATCTCCTTCGGGCCGAGAAGATCTTTTTCGATGCGTGGGGGGGCCGTGGTCTTGGGCGACGCGGCGGATTGTGCGGCCTTGGGTTTGGTGGAGGGTGCGGTTTGCGCAGACGGTGCCTTGGGGACGGCGAGGACTCCAACCAAAGCCAGGGCCACGACCAGCGCAGGGCCCCTGCGACTTCCATGCAAATACGTATTCATTATGTGCTCCCGAGCGGTCACGAGATGACCTTGGAAGAGTGAGCTCCTGCCGCGGATCCGATCGGCGCAGAAGGTAGCGACGAGAGCGAACTCCTGCATATTGCCCTTTGGCGCCGCGCGGCGATAGCCCTTGCGCGCGGCCCTCATCTGTAACGGCCTGCCAAGTTGTCAGTTATCCGCTGCTCGCGGTCCATGGATCCGCCCGGCTCCGCACGTGGACTCCTGTGGTACGCTTCCAATGCTCATGATCCCGCCGTACCGCCGACACCCGAGGCCGTGCGAGGGACGACGGTCGCAAACGCGTTAGGCAGAGACCCAGTCATGGAGTGGCTTGAACCGTGGCGCCCAGTTGCGGGTGAGGAGGCGACGGGGCTTGAGCGCGTACTGCG
Source organism: Candidatus Krumholzibacteriia bacterium (assembly GCA_035649275.1). NCBI lineage: Bacteria > Candidatus Krumholzibacteriota > Candidatus Krumholzibacteriia > Candidatus Krumholzibacteriia bacterium. The sequence continues at coordinate 42,524 of DASRJW010000119.1, read as the reverse complement.
TCGTGAGGCCGGTCCCGACCATGAGCTACACGAACTCCCCGTGCGAGCACTCGCACGCCGCAACGACTGCGACGACGTCCTGTTCGCGATCGACGACGGCACGGGCCGTGTCGTCGACGTCCACTTGACGTGGACGCAGGACCCTCCGGAGAGAGCCCCTTGGCCGATCGCGATCTTCTTCCCGAGCTTCGACGTGTGGCGCCGCGATGGCATGCAGTCGGACCATGACGATCTTGCGTCGTGAGGACCTGCGGCCGACGGTGGAGGGAGTGGATGACTTTTCCAGCACAGCGAGTGATACCCACGTTGCGGATAACAGATTACGAACGGAGCAAGGCCTACTACGTCGAGAGTCTCGGCTTCACCGTCGAGTGGGAGCACCGCTTCGCGCCAAACCTCCCGGTGTTCATGTCTGTCGTCCGCGATGGCATGCAGATATACTTGTCTCAACACAGCGGCGATTGCCAAGTCGGTGGGTTGGTCCACTTTATTATTCCGGACGTGGACGCATGGCACGCGGAGTTCAGGGAGCGGGCTGTCATTGTGGCCCAGGTTCCGAACGACGACCTGGGGTTTCGCAACATGACAATCAAAGACCCCGATGGCAACCAGTTGAGGTTCATGGCACCGGCGCATGCCTGACAAAGCGGCTGCAGCCGACGCGGGCCGCGTCGCCGAACGGACAACGGGAGGCCGCAGGGAGCGGCCAGCGCGGCTGAGCGCCGGCGTTAAACTTCCAGGGAGACAACCGTGGATATCGGGACCTTGATGAGTAGCAGTCACCGTGGCTTGATACTCGAGCGCCTGCGCCGAGTCCGGCCGGAAACAAGCCCGGCATGGGGGAGCCTCGACGCTCCGAGGATGCTCTGTCACGTCGCCGACATGATGCGCATTGCGCTGGGCGATCTTCCGACCAAGCACAAGCATTCATTCCTCCTCTCGTGAAGTCCCTTGTCGTCAACACGGGCCTGAAACCTCCCCGCGGCAAGGTGCAAACGGCTCCCGAGATGCTCACTTCGCGCCCGAGTTCATGGGAAGCAGACCTCTCCGCCTGCGTAGAACTGGTTGACCGCGTTGCCAACGGAACTGCGAATGCAGTCCACCCGGCGTTTGGCCCGCTTTCGCCAGAGGAGTGGGGGAGGCTCTGCTGGAAGCATCTCAACCATCACTTGGTCCAGTTCGGTGTCTGACGGTCTGCGCAGTCGAGTGCGGTGGCGTCTAGGGCGCGCGCGTCAGTTCTGTGGCGGAGATAACGGTCATCTCGGGCAGGTCAACTCGGTCGGGAGGAGGCGCAAATGAAATCGGGGTTCCCAGGCCCGGTTCCCGAGATCCCGGTGAGGGATATCGCTACGGCGGTGGCCTACTACCAGAACAACCTGGGCTTCACTCTGGACTGGGGTGGTGAGGAGCTCGGGCTCGCAGGCATCTCGAAGGGCAACTGTCGGATGTTCCTGGCGAACCAGCAGTATCGGAAGCAATACGGCAACGTGGGACCCACGTTGACTTGGCTCAATCTGAAAAGCAAGGAGGCAGTGGATGAGCTCTATCGCGTTTGGAGTGCCAGCAACGCCCAATTGATGTCCACACCGGAGTCGAAATCCTGGGGCTTGCACGAGTTCACGGCGGCAGATCTGGATGGTAATCTCTTCCGTGTCTTCTATGACTTCGCCACTCCTGAACACGACAAGGATGTCTAACACTGCGACGCAGCCGTCTGGCTGCAGCCACCGGACTTCGCCGGTGCACCGACCGTCGGATGCGTTTCGCAGGCCATCAACTTCTATTCTCGGCGATCCGCGCCTTCACCAACTTCCGCACCAGGGTGGTCGGTAGCGGCTTGTCCGCTTGAAAGCGGATGGTGCCCTTGCTGGTATCGTAATCTGCGAGCTCGTCCTTGTACGCCTCCATGGTGGCCGGGCTCATCACGTAGAAGGCGCAGTGGTTCGTCGTCGCGCCGAAGCCGACGAGCATGCCGTTGAGTTTGAAGGCGGCGATCTGGTAGCTGATGGACTCTGTGGACTTCGGTGCCACGGATTTGATGATTCTTCGGATGTCCTCGAGTGCCGCTCGCTTGTCCGCGCTCAAACCTGCCAGATACTCGTCGATGGTCCTGGCCTGGGTCTTGGCCTTGCCCTGCGCCTTCGGTTTAGTCTGGGTTTTGGTCTTGGTCTTGGTCTTGGTCTTGGTCTTGGTCCTGGCTTTGGTCTTGGTTCGCGCCTTGGTTTTCGCTGCCACGACGTGCTCCCGGGTAATCTAGCGCCTCGCTCTCCGTCAATGCGCCATCTCTCGTACGAGAGTCTCGCGCCGCCCTACTTTACCACCCCGTGCTTCGGAGTGATGCGCATGTTCGCGGCGGCGCGGGCGATCATCGCGTCGCGCCCCCAGTCGCCGAGCCAGTGAGCGCCAGCAATCGCCGTGCGCACCCTCGGCGCCCGGCCGCGCATCACCACCTTGAAGGCTGCTGCCGGGCCCGGGAGCGAGTTCCTCCAGTACCTGGCGCCCGGAGGGGGGCGAGGTTATCCTGAGGACGCGCGCGCCAACGATCTCTTGCACTGGCAGACGATGCTCGTGGTGGACGACCGCCTGCCGTCGAGCGGGAGCTGCGCGCACGGCTACCGTCTTCGTCTGCGCGCGCCAGTAGTGTGCCCGCGGCGCCACTCCGGCTTGCGGAGGCGAACCTCGAGGCGCGACCCACGGACGCTGTGGCCGTGCCGGCAAACCAGCACAAAGGGGAACCCATGCGCTACGACGTCATCGTCATCGGGAGCGGCCAGGCGGGCGTCCCTCTGGCCACGCGCTTCGCCGAAGCGGGGAAGAAGGTGCTTGTCGTCGAGCGCAAGAACCTGGGCGGCACCTGCATCAACTACGGCTGCACGCCGACCAAGACGATGGTGGCGAGCGCTCGCGCCGCCCATGTGGCGCGCCACGCCGGCAGGCTCGGGGTTCGCACCGGCGAGGTGCAGGTGGATCTGGGCGCCGTCGTGGATCGTAAAACGGAGATCGTGCGCCAGTGGCGCGCGGGTGTGCAGGGGCGCCTCGAAGGCCAGGGAGAGCGCTTGCAGTGGCAGCACGGTCATGCCCGCTTCGTCGGCCCCCGGGAGATCCAGGTGGGCGTTACGACGCACACCGCCGAGATCGTCATCATCAATACCGGCGCCCGGCACGTGCAGCCACGCCTTCCCGGCCTCGATCAGGTCGCCGCCGTCGATAACGCCAGCATCATGGAGCTGCGCCAGCTACCGGAGCACCTCGTCATCCTGGGTGGCGGTTACATCGCTTGCGAGTTCGGTCAGATGTTCCGGCGCTTCGGCGCCGAGGTGAGCATCGTGCAGCGCGGCGAGCACCTGCTCGGGCGCGAGGATCCCGATGTGGCCGAGGCCCTCGAGCAGGTGTTCCGTGCCGAGGGCATCCAGCTCTTCCTCGACAACGAGGGGAAAGCGGTGGCCCGCCATGCACGCGGCGTGGAGCTCACGCTGGAGAAAGGCTCACCCTTGATCGGCTCGCATCTCCTCGTCGCCGTCGGCCGCCAGCCCAACACCGACGAGCTGGGTTGCGAGGCCGCCGGCATCCGCCTGGGTGCCCGGAAGGAGATCCTCGTCGATGCGCACTACCGCACCAGCAGCCCGGGCGTGTACGCCGTGGGCGATGTCATCGGCGGCCCCCAGTTCACCCACACTTCCTGGGACGACCACCGCATCCTCTACGACCTCCTCCTGGGGCGGTCGCAACGCGGGCGCGAGGGCCGGCTCGTGCCCTACACGGTGTTCACCGATCCACAGGTGGCACGGGTCGGACTCTCGGAAGCAGAAGCGAAGGCGGCGGGCATCCCCTACGAGGTGGCGACCTTGCCTTACGCATCCATCGCCCGCGCCGTCGAGGTGGACGAAACGGCGGGACTCATGAAGCTCCTCATCGACCCGAAGACGGAGAAGATCCTGGGTGCCGCCATGGTCGGGCTCGAGGCAGGCGAGCTGATCCACATCTTCGTCGCCCTCATGCAGGCCGGCTCTACCGCCCGGCCTCTCGTCGACGCCCAGGCCGTGCACCCGACGCTCGCCGAGGGCGTGCAGTCCCTGGTCATGTCTCTGCCTCGCTACGCCCTGTCGTGATACGGAGGCTGGTGGCGGAGTGGACGCGCGCGCCGTGCCCATAGCGACGAGAACCTAGCTTCCAGTAACCTGGCGCCCGGTTCGCGCGTATTGTCCGGAGGCCCCACGCCGAGGTTTCCGAGTCCCACTGCCACCGAGGGAGACGCCGTGCGCTCGCCATGGACCGCCGTCTCTGCCGCCGCGTCGCTTGCCGCGGGGATTCTGCTCCTCCTCTGGCCACCGCCGGTGGCCGCCGCACCCCTCGCGGGCGCTATGCCGCGAGCGGACAGAGGGCACTCGACCGACGATGAAGAGAATGACCACGATTGGAGGTACCTGCTGCGCCACGCGCGTCCCGTGATCAGCCTCCAGTACGGCATCGGCGACCCGGACCGCGACGGCTTCGGGGGCGATCTGGCCGAGGTGGGGTCCCTCGGCATTCTGCTCGGCCACCGGATCGAGCGGCGCTATGCGGGCGAAGAGGGGCTCCTGCACCAGAGCACGCACTTCGCCCACGTCGGCAACTTCGCGAGCCGCCTCGCCAGCGACTTGCCCGAAGCCTCCGAGGTCGGCACCGACATGTGGCGGTTCGGGGCTGGCTTCGGCGATGGTTACGGCTATCGCTTCGCCTCGGACCGCGGCCGCTTCGTCCTCCAGAACTCCGGCACTTTCGGGTGGCACACCCTCGAGCTGGAAGGTAGCGCGGTGGGCGTTCTGAGTCCGGCGGACGCGTTGTCGCTCGAGCAGTTCACGAGCCACACGCGATTCGGCGAGTCGTGGGAGTCCGCCCTCGAGGTCGGCTTCGGCAGCATGCTGTCTCTGCATGCCGGTTACGAGCGCATGGCGGTGTTCCCCAGTTTCAAGATCTGGTACTGGCTGCTCTCCACCGGCATCGATCGCGGTGCCCTCGCGGCCATCGGCTTTTTCGTCGACGGGGTCGCGGACAACTCGCCCTACGCGGCGCCGGTCGTGCGCTTCCTCCTCCAGGGTGCCCTGCAGTACGGCTTCTACGAGCTCCGCCAGGAAGAAGTACACTGGCCCTTCGACACCGAGCCGCCGCTCGCGTACGACATGTTCAACATCGGTCTCACGACCCGGTTCTGAGCGCGGCGGCGACACTCTCTAACGAGCACGGATTGCGTTCTACTTCCAAGCCACCTCGAGTTTCGGAACGTCCTCGGCGAAGGTGAACCGGACCCGGCACTTGGCGGCCTCGTAGCCTTGGCTCGTCCAGTCCTCGCCCGCTTGCGCCATGTGTGGGGCGGCGAAGTGGGCGGCCGTCGCCGGCGGACCGGTGACGCGCACGCCCACCTTGCGGGAAACGACGACCTTCATCTCGCTGGGCACACCTTGGAGGTTGATCACCGACTCCCCCTCGGATTCCGCACCGACGACCTCTAACTGACACACCGCACCCGGCACGTCGAGCGTTACCTGCTTGGCTCGAGCATTCAGCAGGTGCTGGAATCGGAGCGACCCCGCGGGCACGCTGGCGAAGAAGCTCTCGAGCACGATCGGGTTCTGGCTGGCGAATTCGACCTCCACCTTCGTCCGGTTCGCCTCGATGTGCACGCTCTGCACCTGGAATTCGCTGAAGTCGAACGTGCCCTTCCCCCGGTCGCATTGCAGCGTGAAACTCGTAGGGCCGGAAGGGCACAGACGGATTTCCCACTCTTCGGGAATGGGACCCTCCGCTTTTTCGCGCTCCTCGGGCGTCAGGGAGCTGTATTTCGGATTCTCGAACAGGTACAGATCGCGAATGCGCAGCAGCGCACGGGCTGCACCCGAGTACTCGACGCGCGGCCTGAACCTGTCTGGATTGACGCTCATGAGCAGCAGATGTTGGGGATCCCCTTTGTACAGCGTGATGTCGTCGCGCAGGCTCTCGAGTTCGAGGCTCAGGGTCTCGTGGGGCCGCGTGGGCAGCGTGATCTGGGCTGCACCCTGGGTGGCCAGGGCCAGCAGCAGCATCGTGGCGATCACGGTAATCGACCGGGCGCTGGTGAACATGCTTCCTCGTTGGGTTCGGGGGCACGCCAGGGATGGCTCGCCAGCGCAGGATACAAGATCGCTTGCCTCCCCGACCCGGCATGGGGCGGCCTTGCGCCGCCGTTTGGCCCTGCCGTATCCTACGGGCGGTTCGAAGCCGCCCTGTTGTGCGCGCACGGTGTTATATCGTGGCGCCCCCGCTCCGCGTGATGTGGGCGCGAAGGAAGTGCAACGCCATGAAGTCAAAGCACTCGGACGCTGGATCCTGGCGGTTGCTCTGCCGCGACCTCCTCGCGATCGGCTGCGCGGCCCTGCTCGTGCCCGGGAATGTCTCCTGCGCTCTGCTCGCGTCGCAAAAGCCGGATGCAACGTCACCGGACAACACGGCGCAGCCGCCGGCTGCCACGGCGCAGCCACCGACTGCCCCGCCACCGGACACCACGGCGGCGCAGAGTGCTGCCGAGGCGACCGCGGTGAAACTGCCGCCCGAGCAGCTCGAATCGCTGGTGGCACCCATCGCTCTCTACCCCGACCCGCTGCTGGCGCAGACTCTCGTCGCCTCCACCTACCCGCTCGAGATCATCCAATTGCAGCAGTGGCTCGCCAAGAACCCCAATCTGAAAGACAAGGAACTCGCCGATGCGGTGGCGAAGGAACCTTGGGACCCGAGCATCCAATCGATGGCCGCGTTTCCCGACGTGGTGAAGCGGCTCGCGGACGACATCCAGTGGACGACGGATCTCGGCAACGCCTTCCTCGCCCAGCAAAGCGAGGTCATGGACGCGGTGCAGCGCATGCGCCAGAAAGCCAAGGAGAAGGGTGCCCTGGAATCCAACGAGCAGCAGACGGTCGAGACGAAGGTCATCGAGGAGAAGACGGTCATCGTGGTCGAGCCAGCGAATCCAGAGGTCATCTACGTGCCGTCGTACAGCCCGACGGTCGTCTATGGCGCGCCGGTGTATCCGTATCCGCCGATCTATTACCCTCCCTATCCTCCGGGTGCTGCATTCATGTCCTTCAGCATCGGCGTCATGTGGGGTGCCGCCTTTTGGGGCGGTTCCTGTTGCGGCTGCGGCTGGGGCGGCAACAACGTCAACATCAACGTCGATAACAACTTCAACAATATCAACAGGGGCGACCGTGGCGATCGTGGAGACCGCGGCAACCGTGCCGAACCCCGCGCCGGTGACCGTGCTGGAGACCGCGGTGGCCGCGGCGGGGCAGGCGCCGGCGGCGGCAACTGGCAGCACAATCCCCAGCATCGCGGTGCCGCCCCCTATGCCGACAAGGCGACCGCCAACAAGTACGGCGGCTCGGCGCGCGGCGAGTCGCCGGGCAACCGCCAGCAGGCGGGCACGCGGCAGCAGCCCAGCGCTGGCAACCGAGCCGCGAGCCCGGGCGCGGGTAACCGTGCGAGCGCGCCAAGCGCTTCGAACCGCGCTGCCGGTGGGGCGAGTGCAAGTCGTGCCGGCGGCGATCCCATCGGTGGGCGAAACATCCAACAGCGGAGCAGCAGCTCGAAGGCCGGTGGCTTCGGCGGCGGGAGCAGCTACAGTGGCAGCAGCGCCCGGGCGAGCGGCTCCCGCGGTGCCTCTAGCATGGGATCGCGCGGCGCCCCGCGCGGCGGCGGCGGCGGACGTCGGAGGTGAGCGCGATGACATTCCGAAGCGAAGGTCGCAGGCTCGTCGGGCTCCGTGACCATGCCGCGCGCCTCGGCTGGTGCCTCGGGTTCGCCTGGGTGCTGGCGTCACTGTCACCGGGCGGGGCTGCGGCGCAGTCCAACGCGACGCCCTCGGGCTCGCAGGTCAAGCAGCGGACCTTCAAGACGCCCGAGGAAGCGAGCGAAGCCTTGATCGCCGCCGCCGAGCAATTCGACGTGACCGCATTGAAGTCCATTCTCGGGCCGGACGGCGCGGACCTCGTGGTCACCGAGGACCCGGTGCAGGACAAGAACCAGAGCGCCGCGTTCGCGGCCGAAGCGCGCAAGCAGACCCGCGTCGTCCGCGATCCCAAGAACAAGAAGGTCGCGATCCTCTCGGTCGGTGTCGACGAATGGCCGCTGCCGATCCCCATCGTCCAGAAGGGCAGCACCTGGCAGTTCGACTCCAAGGCCGGGCGGCAGGAGATCCTGTACCGCCGCATCGGCGGCAACGAGCTCGATGCAATCGAGGTGTGCCGCGGCTACGTGGAAGCGCAGCACGAGTATGCCTCTGAGAAGCATGAAGGCTCGATGGTGAACCAGTACGCGCAACGCATCATCAGCACCCCCGGCAAGCAGGATGGATTGGCGTGGCGAGCCGCGGATGGAACGTGGCAGGGCCCCGTGGGCGAGGCGATCGCCAAGGTCATCGCCGAGGGTTACAGCGACAAAGCCCAGCCCTACCACGGCTACTTCTTCAAGGTCCTCACACGCCAGGGCCCGGACGCGCCACTCGGCGAGATGGACTTTGTCGTCAAGGGTGTAATGATCGGCGGCTTCGCCCTCGCCGCCGCACCGGCCGAATACGCCGTCACCGGCGTGAAGACCTTCATCGTCGGGCATGACGGTGTCGTCTACGAGAAAGACCTCGGGCCGAAGACGCTCGACCAGTTCCGCGCCATGGACCGCTACAATCCCGATACGTCCTGGAAGCCCGTCGAAGCACCGTGACCCGCACGAGAGTCACGCGCCGCGCTCGGCGCGTCCCCGATGTCGTGCGGCCACAACGCCTCCCGCCTGTGAGGCGGGAGTCCTACCAGAGCGGCTTGCTGAGGTTCTCCGTGAAGGAAGAGAACATGATGTTGCAGCTGAGGCTGATGCGCTCTTCCGCTGCGGCATTCACCTCCACCGAATGCTGCACATAGGCGGGGAACAGAAGGAGCGTCCCGTTCCGCACCGGGACCACGACCTGGTCGGTGTTCTCCGCGGTGAGCTCCGTGACCGGCGCCCGGAGAATCCCGGTCTGGGGTCGTGGATCGTGGAAGTGGATGGTGTCGCCGCCCGGATGCGTCCGCAGGTAATACACAGCGCTCAAGAAGTTGTTGGGATGACTGTGGGCGCGGTGTGCCGCGCCCGGCGCTAGAACGTTGGCCCAACAGCCGGTGATCTCGAAGTCCTCGTAACCGATTTTTAGGAACCGTAGGATCGTCTTCGCTGCCGCGCCGACGCACTCCACGAACTCCCGCAACTCCTCCCGTTCGTGCAGCCTCCGCTCCGACTGCCAACCCTGACCGCGCCCGAGCGGATCCGGCTCGAGCCGCCTGAGCTCCTCCAACAGCGCCAGGATCCGGTTGTCCATCGCCTGGCGTACCTCGGCCCGGAGCTGGAGCTTCCAGACCAGGGTGGGGAACATCGGGATGACGTCGGAGGCTTCGATCCAGGGGTTCCGGTCGGTCGTCATGCCTTCTCCCTACGGCGGATGGGCCCGCGGATGCCGCCGGGCGCTTCTTCACGATAGATCCAACTTTCCGGCTGCACAACGGTTCCACGCGCGGACGACCTCTATCGCCCCCGAGGCACGGCCGGCGCCGCCCGAGGAGCCGGTGTTGTCTTAAGATCCGCCCGGGCGGGTGCAATGCTCCCGCCACCCCAACGACAGGAAGGGGACCATCGTGGCGAGGAACCTCACGGGGAATGACGAGACAAAGCCCGGGATCCGCTCGCACGCCGAACGTGCCCGGCTCGACGAGGACGCGCGGCGCACCCACAACTGGAAGCGCTGGGGACCGTACCTGTCCGAGCGCCAGTGGGGCACGGTGCGGGAAGATTACTCACCCGGCGGCACCGCCTGGGAGTCCTTCCCCCACGACCACGCCCGCAGCCGCACCTACCGCTGGGGCGAGGATGGTCTCCTGGGCATCACCGATCGGCAGTGCCGGGTGTGCTTCTCACTGGCGCTGTGGAACGGCCGCGATCCGATTCTCAAGGAACGCCTCTTCGGTCTCACGGGCAACGAGGGCAACCACGGCGAGGACGTGAAGGAGCTCTACTACTACCTGGATTCGAGCCCTACGCACTCCTACATGAAGGCACTCTACAAGTACCCGCAGGCGGAGTACCCCTACGCCCGGCTGGTGGAGGAGAACCGCCGCCGCGGCCGCGAGGTCGGCGAGTTCGAGCTCGTGGACAGCGGCGTCTTCGAGGGCGAGCGCTACTTCGACGTCTTCGCCGAGTACGCCAAGGCCGGGCCGGACGACATCCTCATCCGCATCACGGTGGAAAACCGCGCCACCGAGAACGCCGTACTGCACCTGCTGCCGCAGCTTTGGTTCCGCAACACTTGGAGCTGGGGGCGCACTTCCGAGGGCTATGGCGCCAAGCCGCGCCTCATGCGGAGCGGCGAGGCGGCGGTGCTGGCCGAGCACCCGTCGGCGGGTCGTTTCCGTCTGAGCTTGGGGCGCGGTCCCGACGGCCGCTGGCCGCAGCTCCTGTTCACGGAAAACGAGAGCAACGCGCACCGGCTCTGGGGTAGAGGGGATCCGCAGGCCTTTGGCAAGGATGCCTTCCATGCGCGCGTCGTCCATGGACAAACGCAGGCGGTGAACCCGGCGGAGACGGGAACGAAGGCCGCCGGCTGGTATGTCCTCGAGCTCGCCGCCGGCGGCTCGGCTCGGATCGAGTTGCGGCTGACTGCCGCCGAGAGCGCGCCGGCCGCACCGTTCGGCCCCGGATTCGATGCGGTGTTCCTGCAGCGCCGCGAGGAGACGGACGCGTTCTACGCCACCGTGATTCCAGCGGCCACCACGCCGGCGGAGCGCAGCGTCCTTCGCCAGGCTTACGCCGGTCTCCTCTGGACGAAGCAGTACTACCACTACGTCGTCCGCGACTGGCTCGAGGGGGATCCTTCCCAGCCTGCGCCACCGGCGGAGCGCCGGCGCGGGCGCAACTGCGGCTGGGAGCACCTGTACAACCGCGACGTGATCTCCGTGCCCGACAAGTGGGAGTACCCCTGGTACGCGGCTTGGGATCTCGCCTTCCACATGCTGCCCTTCGCCAAGCTCGACCCGGAGTTCACCAAGCAGCAGCTCGTCCTCTTCCTGCGCGAGTGGTATATGCACCCGAACGGGCAAATCCCCGCCTACGAGTGGGCGCTTTCCAACGTGAACCCGCCGGTGCATGCCTGGGCTTGCTGGCGCGCCTACAAGATCGCCGGACCCCCGGAGCGGCGCGATCGGTTGTTCCTCGAACGCGTCTTCCACAAGTTGCTGCTCAACTTCACCTGGTGGGTGAATCGCAAGGACGTGGAGGGGCGGAACCTCTTCTCCGGCGGCTTCCTCGGTCTCGACAACATCGGCGTCTTCGACCGCTCGCTGCCTCTGCCCACGGGCGGCCATCTCGAGCAGGCCGACAGCACTGCCTGGATGGCGTTCTACTGCGCCACCATGCTGTCCATGGCGCTGGAGCTGGCCAGCGTGGAGCCCGCCTACGAAGACGTGGCCTCCAAGTTTTTCGAGCACTTCGTCGCCATCACCGACGCCATGCACCGGATGGGCGGGCGCGGTCTGTGGGACGAGGCCGATGGTTTCTACTACGACTCCTTGAACATGGACGGCGTGCACCTGCCGTTGCGCACCCGCTCCTGGGTGGGGATCATCCCGCTCTTCGCCGTGGAGGTGCTGGAGCAAGAGGTGCTCGATCAGCTGCCCGGTTTCCGCAAGCGCCTGGACTGGTTCCTGGAGAACCGCGCCGATCTGGCGCAGCACATCAGCTACATGCAGGAGAACGGCTCCGACCACGGGCATCGCTTACTCGCCATCCCCACCAAGGAGCGTTTGCTCCGCGTGCTCCGAGTTGTACTCGACGAGAGCGAGTTCCTCTCCCCTTACGGCGTGCGTTCCGTATCGAAGGTGCACGAAGAGAATCCGTTCGTCTTCCACGTGCACGACCAGGAATACCGGGTGGACTACGTGCCCGGCGAGGGCAACACGGCGCTCTTCGGCGGCAACTCCAACTGGCGCGGACCGATCTGGTTCCCCCTCAACTACCTCCTGGTGGAAGCGCTGGAGCGCTATCACCACTTCTACGGCGACGACCTGAAAGTGGAATGCCCGACGGGATCGGGACAGTGGATGAACCTGGCCGAGGTGGCGCACGAGCTCTCCATGCGCCTCTCCGGCATCCTCCTCCCCGATGGCCGGGGCCGGCGGCCTTGTCACGGTGACGAAGCGCGCTACGCGAACGACCCGGCGTGGAAAGATCTGGTGCTCTTCTACGAGTACTTCCACGGCGACAGCGGCCGCGGCGTCGGCGCCAGCCACCAGACCGGTTGGACCGCATTGGTCACGCGCTGCATCGAGGATCTCGCGGAGCACCGCCTGCAGGAGGGGAACAGCAGCGCGGCAGATCTGACGGTGGCGACGAAGCTCGCCGTCCCGGCGACGCCGAAGTAGGGCTGACTTCTGCAACTCTGGCGACAACCGCGGCTCAGGCTGCCACCGCGCCTCCAGCGAAAGCCGCGACTCAGGCGGCGCCCCGTCCCTTCCGGTGAGCGCGGGAGCGTGCAAAGACCGGCGCGGTGGGAATGACGAGACAGAGGATCGTGCCCCGTTCGACGGCGCTCCGGCACAGGATTTCGCCGCCATGGGCCTCGACGATCCGCTTCGCCATGGCGAGCCCGAGCCCGGGACCGCGCACACCCCGCGTCGGCGAGTTGAGCGCTTGTGTGAAAGGTTGGAACACCGACTCCAACTCCTCGGGGGGGATGCCGATGCCGCGATCTTTCACCTCGATCACCAGGAGCGCGTCGGCACTGGCGGGGTCCACGGCCGCCTGCGGGTGCAATCGCTCCATGTCGAGCCGCTCCGATTCCGCGCCGGACCGTTGGTATTCCGCCTCGAGATTCCTCCGACTGCTCAGATAGAGATGCACCTGGGGCTTCTGCTCTTTCGAGCCGAACTTCATGGCGTTGTCGACGACCGACTCCAGGGCGATGCGGATCTTCTGGCGGTCGAAGCGGATGGTGGCGGCCGGCAGCGCCACGTGCAGCTCGAAGTCACCACGAGCTTCCAGGAGCGGGCGTACTTCCTCGGCCACCCACGCCTGCAGATCGATGGGTTCGCGGTCGAGGGCCACCTCGCCGGCGGCGCTGTCGTTGAACAAGAGGATCGAGCCCACGAGATACTCGAGGCGCGCCAGGGCGCTGCGCTGCATCTCCGCCAGCTCCGGCTCCATGGGGGTGAGCTCCGCGGTGTTTTTCAACACCGTGAGCGGTGTACGGAACTCGTGCGAAACGTGGCTCATGAACTCCCGCTTCATCTCGTCGAGACGCTGCAGCTCGTTGCGACTCCTCTCCACCAGCTGATAGGCGATGGAGTTCTTCACGCTGAGCGACATGACCACCGAGAACGCTTCCAGGATCTGCCGATCCTCGGCGGTGAGCGGGGCGGGCACGATCTTCTCCCCCAGCACGATGAGCCCCAGCGGCTCCTGGTCGTCCAGGAGCAGAACGAGATTGCGGAAGCCGCGGGCAGCGAGACGCTCGAGTGACTCATGGCCCGGCAGCGCCTCGAGGTCGAGGAGACGATGGGCGACGTCGTGCAGCCTCGGCTCCAGGATCCGTCCCGGTAGCACGAGCTGCTTCAACTCGGGCCAGTGGACGCCGACGACGGTGAGCAGGCGGTAGTCGCCATGGCCATCCCGGGCGAAGAAAGCGGCGCGCTTGATCAGGAGTTGTCCGGTGAGTGTCAGCAACCCTACCTGGGCGACGCGCTCGACGCTGAGCGTGCTGCCCAGCGTCCGGAAAAGACCGAACAGCGCATCGGCCAGCCGCTTCTGCGTCTGGTAGCGCTTCTGCGCCGCGTCGGTGCTGGGCTGGCTCTTACCCTGCTGCGCCTTCGGCATCCAAGCTCCCTTTCCCCCGCACGCCGGAATGCAAGGATCCTTCCAGTCGCTGGCACCCGAACGCACCACGGCACGGCCCTGCAGGGAACGCGGATTGCTCGTCCTCTGGCACCGGCGCCCGCATTCCCGCCGCTGCCGCGGAAGTCGTCTCGGGGTGGTCATGTTTCGCCAAACGTCGGAGGCGAGAGCTCCTCGCCGCCTCCCCTGGCGGCTTGCCGCGTTGTGCCTGCTGCTTCTTCCGGCCGCGGCGCATGGAACCGGGTACCGCATCGCGACGGGTCGCTACACAGGCAACGGCGCCCCGCTCCGCTCCATCACCGGCCTCGGTTTCCAACCCGACCTCGTTCTCGTCAAGGGTGACCTGCCCGCAGCCACTCTCGTCCGCATGTCGGGCATGCCGGGCAACGCCGCCAAGTCGCTCGGCGCTGATGGGACCGTGCTGGCGAACGGCATCCTCTCGCTCGATGCGAACGGCTTCAGCGTCGGGAACCACGCCGCGGTGAACACCGCGGCGACCACCTACTACTGGGTCGCTTTTGCTGCCTCTCCGGACCTCCTGGTCCTGGGCTCCTACGCCGGTAGCGGCCTGGACAACCAGCACGTGAGCGTCGGTTTCCAGCCTTCGTACGTGTTGCTCTTCGGCGACGGTGGTCAGCTCGCGATGCAACGATTTGCCGCCCAACCCGCCGACCTGAGCCTGCCTTTCGTCGACAGCAGCGAGCGCGGCAACTGCATCCAGAACTTCGACAGCACCGGCTTCACCGTCGGCTTCGATCCTCTCGTCAACGCCGGTGGCACGGTCTACTACTACGCCGCCTGGAAAGCGGCTTTCGACATCGTGGCGGATGGCGTCTACACCGGGGACGCCAGCGGCAACCACGATATCGTCACGGGCTTCCAGCCGGAGTACGCCCTCGTCACCCGCCAGGGCCCCGGCTCCCCTGCGGTGCAGCGCAGCGACTCCCTGGCGCTCGACATGTCGCTCTACTGCGATGCCACCGGCGGCCTGATCAACAACGCCATCCGCCAGTTCCAGCTCACGGGATTCAAAGTCGGCGCCGACCCCAATGCCAACGCCAGCGGCGTGAACTACTACTACGTGGCCTTCAACACCGCCGCCGACCTCGCGGTGACCAAGAGCGTCGGCGCCCCTGCCGCCGCTCAAGGGGATACGGTCGACTACCTCGTCACCGTGACCAATCACGGTCCGGGCGCGATGAACTCCATCCGGGTCGACGACTTCCTGCCTTCCGGTCTCACCCACGTGGCGAACACCGCCAGTCAGGGCAGCTACACACCGCTCAACGGGCGCTGGCTGGTGGGGACCTTGGCCGGTGGCAGCGCGGCGACGCTCGGGATTCAGGCGAAGGTGAACGCCGGCGCCTCGGGAAGCATCGTCAACACCGCCTCGAGCGCCGTCTTCGACGGCAGCGGTGACGCGGATCTCAACAACAATGCGGGCTCCGCGGCCATCACCGTCCAAACCGGCGATCTCGCGGTGAACAAGATCGTCGACAGATTCGCTCCCACCGAGGGCCAGACCGTCACCTACACGGTGAACGTCACCAACCTCGGCCTGCTCACGACGACGGGCATCGCGATCACCGACGCATTGCCCGCGGGCACGACCTACGAGTCACACACGGCGAGCCACGGTGACTACACGAGCGGCACGGGGGTGTGGGCTCTGGGCACTCTCAACCCGCTCGAGAGCGGCACCCTCCAGCTCGTGGCGCGCGTCGGTTTCGGCACCGCCGGGACGCCGATCTCGAACACCGCCAGCCTGAGCGCGGCGAACCAGGTGGATCTCAATCGCGCCAACGACTCGGACACCGCTTCCATCACACCCGTCGCCGCCCCTAGCACGGACTTGGCGGTCGCCAAGAGCGTCGACGATCCGAATCCCGTGGAGGGCGGGGGCCTGACGTACACCGTGACCCTCGTCAACAACGGACCGAACCCGGGGACGGGGATCCAGGTTCTCGACCTGCTGCCTACGGCCGTCGACTACGCCTCGCACACGGTGAGCCAAGGTGCCTATGACCCGCTCACGGGAGTGTGGAGCGTGGGCAGCCTCGGCGTCGGCGGCAGCGCCACGCTGCGTCTGGTCGCCACGCTGGACGTGGGTGCCCGGGTCGGCGTCGTTTCCAACGTCGCTCTGCTCCTGCGCGCCGATCAGGCCGATCCCGTACCGGCAAACGATACGGCGCGGGTGGACATCCCCACCGTGCAGGTCGAACCCCTTCCCATCGGCACGAGCACGGTGCACCCCGGGAGCGTCGACGTGCCTTTGCTCACCTTGCGCCTCGAGAACTACCGCGCCCAGACAGCGGTGCTCTCGGGGTTGCACCTCGCCGTCTCCACCGGACTGGTGCACCTGCGTCTCTGGCGCGACGATGGCGATCTGGTGCTCGAACCGCAAGCGGACACGCTCCTCGACAGCGGCTCGCCCACGGCAGGGAGCTGGGGCGCCGGGGGTTTCCTCGTCTCTCTGACGACGGCGGAAACCGCCACGCTCTTCGTGAGCGGTGACGTCTCGCTGACCGGCGCCCGCCATGGGCTCGCGCTATCCGCTGCCGTGCCGGCGCTGGGTGACCTGACCTGGAGTGGGCCCCTCACGGTGGCGACGCCGCAGGGATTCCCGCTCTCGAGCCCTGGGTCGGTGGCGGTCGCTGATCTCGTGCAGGCGCAGATCGCCTTCACCCCGCTTCCCGCCGATACCGTGTTCCCCGGTGCTGCCGGCGTGCCGCTCTTGCGCTTCCGCGTCCCCGACGATGGCGGTGCAGCCGACGTGCTGGAGCGCATCGACATGCAGCAGGTCGGCGACGCGGTCTCTGGCGTCGATCTCGCCCGGCTGCATCTGCAAACGCTCGCGGTGCGACAAGTCCCGGCGGCGACAGGTGGGCCCACCGAGGATGCGGCCCCTCCGAGTCGGCACGAGAGCGGCCAAACGAACGGGAGCACGCGGCCGCTTCCGGAGATCTGGGTCGATCTCGACGTCGCCGAGTTCTTCCACACCGGCGGTGAACGCTGGTCGGCGAGCGGCTTCCAGCTGCCGATCCCTGCCGGTGGGATCGATGTGCGCGTCGTGGCCGATGTCGCCGAGGCCGCGCGGGACGGGCGGCAACTCCGTGGTGCGCTCCCTCTCACCGGCCTCGCCTTCGCCTCCGGCCGCCGGGGACCCGAGGACCAGAGCTGGAGCAACCCCAACAGCGTGTTGATCCGGGCGGAACGCGTCCTCGAAGTGACCCAGGTGAGCATCCCGGGCCCAGCCGCGCCGGTGCCCCGCGGGGCAACGCGACTACCCGTGCTCGGTTTGTCGTTGCGGGCGCGCAGCGCCACCACCGACACCCTGATGTCGCTGCACTTGCTCCACACCTCGACCGGGCCCGGCGGCCCTGCTGTCGATCCCGACGCCGAGATCGCCGCGGCCGAACTTTGGCTCGACAGCGATGCGAGCGGTACCCTCGGCGCCGGCGATTCTCGGATCGCCTCCACCGTGCCGGACGGCACGAGGCAAATCCTCTTCGGGAACTCCCTCGGCGTCGGCCTCGAGAGCGGCGTACCGGTGCAGCTGCTCGTCACCCTGACGCCCGACTCGCTGCGCGTCCGCGACGGCGAGTCGCTCCGCGTTCAACTCGCCGCGGCGACGGACATCGCGACCGCGAATGGCCTCGCCGTGCAGCTTCCTGCCGCACTGGACACCCAGGCACCCCCCGTGGTGGATGGCCAGTCGGCGCGGGGCTATGCCGTGCGCTCGAGCAGCGGTGGAGCGCTGTTCGCGGGCAGCACGGGCACCGTGGTTTTCGATCTCGCCTTGCCGGCGAACGGCCTGGAAGACGACGTCCTGCAAGCCTTCCGCTTGGAGAACAGCGGCACCGCCACCGCCTCGGACATCGAGGCGATGCAGCTCGTCGCCGACGACGGCGATGGTCGCTTCAGCACCGCCGATCCGCTGGTGGCCCGACTGCAGGCGAAAAGCGGTGGCGTTTGGGAGGCTTCGGGAATCGGCTGGCCCCTGCTCGCCGCCTCGCCGCGCCGGTTCCTCGTCGTCCTCGATGTCTCCAAGTCACCCCAGAGCGGCGCCACCTTCCGCGCCCGTATCCCCCTTCTTGGGGTCACGGTCACGAGCGGCAACGACGGCCCTATCGATGGCGCGCTCCTGGGCGGCAACCCCTTCGTCTTCTCCGTCCCCGATCGGATCACCTGGATCGCCGGCATCGCCGACGATCACGTCGTGCACCCCGATGCGGAGCGGCAACCGGTGATGGTGCTCGAGTTGTTCAACGGCTACGCCGCCTCCCGCACGCTCAGCACCCTCGAGCTCGTGC
Source organism: Candidatus Krumholzibacteriia bacterium (assembly GCA_035649275.1). Lineage (NCBI taxonomy): Bacteria > Candidatus Krumholzibacteriota > Candidatus Krumholzibacteriia > Candidatus Krumholzibacteriia bacterium. Next base: position 24,297 of record DASRJW010000119.1, on the reverse strand, counting down.
ACCGGGGCACCGCCGCAGCCGTGGAGCTGCGGGCCTGGGATCTGGTCGCCGACGACAACGCCAACGGCATCCTCGATCCCACCGACCGGGAGCTGTCGTCGGGCACGTCCGACGGCGGCCGCATCCGCTTCGGCGGACTCGCCTACGCACTGGCGCCACAGAAGCAGCAACGGCTTCTCGTCGCCTACTCGTTGCTCCCGAGCGCGGCGCGCGATGGCTCGACCCTCGACCTCACTCTGGAAAGCGCTGCCGACATCGGCTACGCCGAGCTGGGCACGGCATCCGACGGCGCCTTCCCCCTCGATTCCCCCGGCATGGACGTCGTCGACGGTTTCGTGAGCGCGCAGGTGGAGAACGGCGCCGTGGCCTCGCGGACGCTGGGCGCGAACGAGACCAACGTCCTGATCTTCTCGCTGCTCCTGCCGTCGAACGGCTGGCAGCCTGACACGCTGCAGGCACTCCGTCTCGAGCCCGTGGCCACCGACTCGGCGGCCGTGCTCGGTGAAGACGTGGCGAGCTACTGGTTGTGGCAGGAGAGCGGCGCCGCAGCCGGCTTCGACCCTGCCACCGATCTACGCCTGCGAAGCGCCGTGGCACAGGGCGCGCAGCTGCTGTTCGAGCCGCCGCCGGTCCCCATTCCGACCGGCGGCCGGCGCTTCTACATCACCCTCGACACCTCCCCCGCACCCACCGAAGGCCGCCGCGTCGCGCTCCGGCTCCCGGTACTCGGCGTCGACATGGCGTCCGCTGACGATGGCCCTCTCGACAACGCGATCGACGCACTCGCCGTCCACCGCTTCTCGGCTGACGACCTGCTCGCCAGCGTCTCCGTCGCTCCGCTCCTCGCCAGTCGCGGGCAGACCCTCGATCTCATCGTGCTCGGCCGGAACCAGGGCACGACCGCGTTCACCCGCGTCGTACCCCGACTGCTGGGCATCGATCCTCCCGGCGGCGCGGTGCTCGTCAGCGGACCCGAGCCGCCGGAGCTCGCCCTGGCGCCAAGCGCTGAGGGGAGCTTCACCTATCGATTCTCCGCCACGGCGACCGGAGCGTTGCGCTTCACCGTCCAGGTGGCGGATTCGACGGTGCAGAGCGATCCCGCGACGAGCACGCCGGTCGTCGTCGTCGAGCCGCCGAGCGGCCTCGAGGCGAACCTGGTCTCGCGCCTGCCTCCGACGGTGAATCGCGGCCAGGCCGTGACCGTCATGGAGTGGGAGCTGTCGCATCCGGATCCGGCGTCGGGCACCGCGGACATCCGCATCGGGGCGTTGCAAATCCTGGTGGAGGACGGGAGCGGCAACGCCCAACCCGCTGCCGCCGTGTTCGACCATCTCGAGGTGCGCGCGGGCGGGCTGGTGCACGCGCAGATCGACTCGCTGCCCGCCACGAGCTCGGTGCAGCTACCGCTCTCGCCCCCTGCCCTCCTGCACGGGAGCGAAGCCGTGGAACTCGTGCTCTCGGCCCGCATGGCGACGCAGGCAACGGCGAGCAACGTGCGCCTCCGCGTCGCCGGTGCCACGGCCATCGCCGCCGAGGACGCCAACAGCGGCCAGCCGGTCACGGTGCAGGCAACGCTGCCGTGGACGAGCCAGTCGGCCACCATTCACACGCAGGCGGCGCGCATCGCTGTCGAGCTCGAGCGCACCCTGCCGCTGGCGCTCGATCGCGGGCAGCGGGACGTTCACGCCGGGCGTTTCCGCTTCGCCCTCGAGGGTGCTCTCGACGAGAGCGAAGCGCGCATCACCGCTTTGTCCATCGCCTGGCGCGATTCGAGCGGCAACCCTCTCGCGCCCGCCGGCCTCGTCCGGCGTCTCGCGGTGCGCAACGGCACGACGACGCTCCTCGAGACCACCGACCCGGGGACGGATCCCACCCTGCAGCTGCCCCTCGCCATCCCCCAGCTCGTTGCCTCGGGCGCGCCGCAGGCGCTCGATCTCTTCCTGGATGTGCGCGACGAGGCGAGCGTGCCCGCCTTCGCCATCGCCGTTCTCGATTCGAGTGCGTTCACCGTGCGCGACGCCACGAGCGGCGATCCCGTCGCCATCGCTCCGGCACCGACCGCGCTTCCCTGGATCCTGGGCCCGGTGCAGGTGCAGGCACCGGCGGGCGATGTCGCCCTGCAGGCCACTTCGCGCACGCCGCCCTCCTCTTTCCCTGGCGCGCGCAACCTCCCGGTGGCACGGCTGTCGCTTTCGCGGCTGCAGGTTCCGTCTGGGACGGCGGAGGTGGAGATCGGCAGCCTCACCTTCCGCACCCTCGACGATCGCGGCACCGACGTGACCGACGTCCTCTCGAGCGCCCGACTGCTCGCCGGCGGTTACCCGGTCGCGGCGACCGGAGCACCGTCGGGCAGCCCGTGGCTGACCTTGACGCTGGCGACGCCGCTCCGCGTGGCGCCCGGCGCCGAGCTCGATCTCGACATCGAGGCGGACCTCGCGGCGACCGTGGCGACAACGTGGCTGCGGTTCTCCTTCGAGTCGCAGGCCCTGCAGCTGCGCGATGCCAACGATCCCTCGCGCCTGCTCGCGACGACGGGGGCGCTGCCCTTCGCCACCGAGCTCGTGCGCATCGTGGCGCCACCTCTCGGCGTCGCCGCCGGTCCGAAGGCGGAGCCGCCGGCCAACATCCGCCGCGGCGCCACGGAGCACGTCATCGCGCTCCGACTGCAGCACCCCGGCGGCGCCAACGAGGCGGCGATCCAGCCGCTGGCGCTGGCGCTGCTCGTGCGGGATGCGCAAGGAGCACCGCTGGCCGTGAGCTCTCTCGCCGCTGCGGCGCGCCTGCGCTTCGGTGCGCAGAGCCTCACGGCGGTGTTCGTGGCGGACAGCCTCGCGGTCGATCTGTCGAGCCTGCCGCCGCTGGCTCCCGGCGAGGCACAGGATCTCGACCTCGAACTCGATGTCCTCGGGAGCCCACGGGTCGCCGACTTCCGCCTGGCGCTGCAAGCGGACGGCGTGGAAGCGAGCTCCGGCGGCGTCTTGGTCCCAACCCGACCCCTCGACGGCGCCACTTTGCCGTGGCTCTCCCCCTCGGTGCATCTGGCGGCGACGAACCTGCGCGAAAGCTTGAGCAGCTACCCGAATCCGTTCACCCCGGCACTGCACGGCGATTGTCACATCACTTTCGTCCTCGAAGCGGACGCACAGGTGAGCGCCGAGATCTACACACTCACCGGCGAACGCGTCGTGAGCTTGCTCCAAGCCACGCCACTCGGTGCGGGCCTGCACGACGACCTGCGCTGGGACGGCCGCAATGGCGCCGGCGACATGGTGCGGAACGGCACGTATTTGCTGCGGCTCGTGGTGAACGGCACCGGCGGCGGCACCTTCCTCCGCAAGCTGGCGGTGAAGCGATGAAGCTGCCGTGGAGAATGACCGGTACGACGGACCGCTGCCACGACTCTCGTCTCGCGGCAGCGGCCCGAACGTTCCTTCTCGGTGCCTGCGTCTGGTTCGCTTTGCACGGCGCCGCCATCGCGCAAGACGATGGCGGCACCCAGAGCCCGTTCCAGCTCGGCTCAGGCGCGCGGGAACAGGCCATGGGACGCACGGGAGCGGCGACGTCGCGGAGTGCCGAAGCGCTCTTCTGGAATCCGGCGCGCCTCGCCTCGACTGCGCGCGCCGATCTCAGTCTCTTCCGCACCCAGCTCTTTCTGGATGGGAGCCTCTACCACGCTGCCTTCGGCAGCTACCCGATGCTCGACTTCGGCACGCTCGCGTTCGGCTACCAACGTCTCGATGTCTCCGGAATCGAACGGGTGGACGAGCGCAACCGTTCGCTCGGGACCTTCGAGAACTCCGAGTCGAGCCTCATGGTCGGCTTCGGTCGCAACGTCGGTGGCCTCGTGGCCCTCGGCGGTTCGCTCCGCGTCGCGCAGCAAGCGGTCGACGCGACGAGCGACGCCAGCGTCGGCCTGGATTTGGGAATCGCGCTGCAGTACGAGAGCACCGGTCCGGGCCAACATTGGTTGAGCCTGGGTGCCAACTTGCAGAACGCGGTCGAGCCGCGGCTGGCCCTCGCCGAGGATGAGGTTCGCGATCCGCGCAGTCTCAAGCTCGGCCTCGGCTACGGCGGCACCTGGGCGCCAGCGCGCCTGGCCTGGGTGGCGGCCGTGGATGTCGACTTGCCGAGCGCGGCGCAGCCGCGGCCCGGCGCCGGGCTGGAGCTTTCCTATCAAGGGATGCTGATGTTGCGGGGCGGTTACGACGACGGTCACCCCACCGTGGGTCTCGGTCTGGCGTATCGGAACATCCGCTTCGACTACGCGCTGCGTCCAGCCGATGCGTTGCCCCGCAACGACCTCCTCAGCCTGGGCGTGCAGTTCGGCGCCAGTCTCACCGACCGCCGCCAAGCGCGGCGGCAGGAGGAGCAACGCCGTGTGACGGCGGAACTCGAACAACTCCTCGCGGCGCGCGAACGCGACACGGAAGAGAAAGCCCTGGCTGCAGCGGACAGCGCCTTCGCCGCCGAGCGTTTCGAGGCGGCACTCCTTCTTTACCGGCGCGTCCTCGCCGTCGACCCGGAAGAACCCCGGGCGCGTGCCCGCGAGGACGCGACGCAACGGCAGCTGCTGCACGCGAGCGCCGTCGCCGCTTTGCAGGCGGGCAACCTGGGGCAAGCGGCGGCCGATTTCCAGGCCATCGTGGAGCGCTGGCCGGACGACACGCTGGCTCGCGCCGGCTTGCAGCAGGCGCGCGAGCGCCTGCAGCGCGCCGCCGACCGCGACCGCAACCTGCGCCAGCTCTTCGCCGAAGCTCTCGCCCGCTTCAGCGCCGGCGATTGGTCCAAGGCCGAGGCAACGCTCTCCGAGCTGCTGCGTCTCGAGCCGCGCCACGAGCTCGGCCTCGAGCTCCGCAACAGCGTCCGCGCCGCGAAGGCGCGTGCCGCAGCCGCCAAGCAACCCACCGCGGTGGCCACCCTCACGCCGAAGGAGCACGCTCCCGAGGACCGCTCCCCGGCACCACCGCGGCGGCTCTCGGCGGCGGAGCAGCGCGACCTCGAGCGCTTGTACCAAGAAGGATTGGCCGCATTCGGGAAGCGCGATTTCGAGCGCGCCATCCGCAATTGGCGCGCTGTCTGGCTCGAGTCGCCGCATTTCGAAGGTGTGGGCGAGAATCTGATCAAGGCCTATCTCTTCGAAGGCGTCGAACTCTACGGCCGCGGGCAGTACGACGCGGCGCTCGAGCGCTGCCGCCAGGTCCTGGAGATCGATCCCGCCAACGAGAAGGCGTTGCGCTACCGCGCCCGCATCCTGGAGGAGAAGCTCGAAGTCGAACAAATCGGGGAGGGCCGCCGTGAGCCCTAGGACGCGCTTCCACCAGCGTCTCGGCGTGCAGCTCGGCGTCACCGTGGCCCTCGTCACCGGTCTGGCCTTCGCGTTCACCGTGACCACCGTGGTGCGCCGGGCGCGGGAAACCCTGACCCGGGAGCTCACCCTGCGTCTCCTCGCCAAGAGCCGCAGCCTGTCGCTCGGAGCGGCGGCCCCCTTGCTCCGCCACGATCCGGAGCTCGGCCTGCACGCGCTCATCCGCAGCGCTCTTGCCGAGACTCCCGATCTCATCGACCTCGTCATCCTCGATGCGAACGGGCGGGTGCAGGGACATCGCGACCTCTTGCGTGTCGGCACGCGCCTACCGCCACCGCCGGAGCGCCGCGCCCTCGTCATCCCCGGTCTCGCCGGCGAATCGGTGTGGCTCGAAGGGCCGCACCTGGTCGTCGAGAGCCCCATCCGGCACGTGGACAGGAACGTGGGCAGGCTCGTCTTGCGTGCCAGCCGCGACGAGATCGAGAGCACGGTGTGGCAGGCTCAGGCTTACCTCGTCTCCGTGGGTGGATTGGCAACGCTGCTCACCCTCCTGGCGGTGACCGGTGTCGTGCACCTCAACCTGCGCCCCCTCGGGCCGTTGCGCCGCGGCGTGCAACGCCTCGGCGCCGGCGATCTCGGTACCCGGGTCCGGGTGCGCTCGCGCAACGAGCTCGGCCTGTTCGCGAACCTGATCAACTCCATGGCCGAGAACCTGGAGAAGGCCCAGACCGACCTGGTGCAGAAGGAGAGGCTCGATCGCGAGCTCGAAATCGCCGGGCAGCTGCAATCGATGTTGCTCCCGAGGGTGGTGCAGGCGGCCCCTGGTTACGAACTAGAGGCGCATTACACCCCTGCCCTCGAGGTGAGCGGCGACTACTACGACGTTTTCGCCCTCGACGAGCAGCGCCTCGCTCTCGCCACCGCCGACGTGAGCGGCAAGGGCATTCCGGGGCTCGTGGTCATGGCCATGCTGCGGACGACGCTCCGCGGTCTCGCCACCGCGGGTCGCGACCCGGTGGACGTCCTGCTCGCCGCGAGCCGGATGCTGCGTCACAGCATGGGACGTGGCATGTTCGTCACCTGTCTCTATGGCGTGCTCGATACGCGGCTGCACTCCTTCACCTACGCCAGCGCCGGGCAGTGCCCGCCGGCGGTCTTCGGTTCCGGCGGCGCCCGTTATTTGCCGGCCCGGGGCAAACCCATGGGGATCTTCGACGAAGCGCGCTTCCAGGAAAGCCTACAGCGTCACGAGCTGTCCTTCGCCCCGGGAGACGGTCTGCTCCTTTACACCGATGGCCTCCTGGAAACGATGAACGCCCGCGGGGAGCAGCTGGGTTCGCCTGCCGTTTTGCAACTCTTGGAGGGATGCAGCAGCGCGCACGCCGCGGTAGAAAGGCTCCGCCGGCGCGTCGAGGCGCACCGGGGCGCGGAACCACCGAGCGACGATCTCACCCTCCTCGCCCTGCAACGACTGGCGACGGCGCCGGCCGCCGCGGCGCACGCCGCCGGCGTGGTGTCCGCTCCCAGGGAGGCGCCGGCATGATCGTGCTCGATCGCATCGATCTGGCCGCGGGCGGAGCGGAACTGCTCCACGCTGGTGCCCTGTCGTCGAGCTGGGAGTCGGATTTCTGGCGCATCGTCGAGGCGTCGCGGATGTTGCAGCTGCGACAGGTCTCGCTCCGGGTGGAGGAAAATGGCGTCCACAAGCGCTTCACCCTGCGGGAGACCGTGCTGCCAGCGGCCACCCAGGCGAGGCTGACGACCGTCGCCTCTCCGGGGAACCTGGTGCAGCATGCCTGGGCCCTCCAGGACGGCATGCCCGTCTACGATGGCAGGTTCCGGAACTCCCCGGATTGCTTGCCCCTGCTATCGCGCTACGCTGGCTTGTTGCTCGCTACCTATGGGGAGCAGCGCAAGCATCTGGTGCAGCTCCGGATCGCCATCTACGAGATCTGCGCCAACATCGTCGAGCATGGCCTGCGCTCCCGCGGCCCGGCTCACATCGACGTACACCTCCACTTCTTCCCCGACGAGATCCGCGGCTGGGTGCAGGACACCTGCCGGCCTTTCGATCCGTCGCGTCTGCCGGCGACGGGGATCGCGGAGCGTTTGGAGAAGCGCAGCACCCGCGGCTATGGCATCACCATCATGCGGCTGCTGTTGGACACGATGCAGCACGAGTTCAATCCCACGGGCAACCGGATCACCTTCAGCAAGAGGATCTTCCAATGAGCAACCGCGACGAAGAAACCGAACAAGCCACCAAGAGCTTCGCTATCAGCGAGGGCAGCATGCTCGCCCCCGGCCGCACGCGCCTGCTGCTGCAAGGCCACCTCGATGCCGAGGCGGCGCCGCTGCTGGCGAAGAAGCTGCGCCTGCTTCTCGAGCGCGGCGTGCTCCACCTCGAGCTCGACTGCACCGAACTGCAGTTCATCAGCAGCACCGGGATCGGAACGATCGTGGCCACCGTCGGCGAGTACCGCGACGCGGGTGGCAGGATCGTGGTCAGCCGTCTCTCGGCGGGGATCCTCGAGGTCTTCGAGTCTCTCGATCTCCTGGACTACGTCGAGGTCCTGTGAGGTCTCCGGGTTCCCCCGTCGCCCGCGGGCCGCGGCGGCCCACGGGCGCCATGGCCGTGTGGTCCTCGCGGCCGGCGGCTGGGCTTCCGTATTCCTCCTGCATCCCGCGCACCGCATTGCCGCGGCAGTTCCCATTGGGTATCATGATCGCTTCACACTGATGTCCGTGAGGCCCGGGGACATACCGGCATGCTGAGGCTGCGCGTGTCATTGCGGCGGCGCCCCATCGGGCGCATTGCTTTGCTGCCCGTCGCTGCGCTCTTCGCTGTGTCGGTCTGCATTCCTGCCTGCGGCTCGCAGCGCGAGGGCGGCACGGGGAGTTCCCCCGAGTCCAGCTGGGTCGTGACCATCGGCTCGGAAGGCGGCATCACGGGAGGTGGGTCGGGGTACCGCATCCACGCGGATGGGCGCGTCGAAAGTTGGAAACGCCTCACTGCGCAAGCGGAGCCTGAGTCCACGCTTCTCGGCAGAGCTCCACGCAAGGAGGTGGAGAACCTCCACACGGCCCTCAGCATGACCACGTCCTTGGAGGCGGCCACGGGCAATCGTGGCAATATGACGGCGTTCCTCGATTGGCGTGAAGGGCAGCTCAGCAAGCGTTACACCTGGATCGATGGCGACGCCCCGGCGGCGCCAGTGGCCACGGCGTTCGAAGCCGCCATGCAGATCGTGCGTTCATTGCCGAAAAACGAATGAGGGAGATTCTCATGCTGCACTGTTTCCACCCGGGCAGAGTCCTCCTGCTGGCCACTTTGCTGCATGGCGCTGCACCGACCACGCCGGCGAGCGCCTCATCGTTACGGGTGTGGCCCGGCACGACCGGAGCGACGAGTCTCGAAGCGTTGTGGTCGCGACCGGCAACCTGGGAAACCGTACCGCTCGCTGCAAGTGCAGTCGCTTCGAAGCCCCCAGCGAACGCCGTGCTGAACTCCGCCGCGAAAACACCCTTCGCAACGCGCCTGGCCCGCATCGAAGCGGCGCGCCATCCCGTGGATCCTGCTGCGGTTCTCGCCGAAGGGGATGCGCTCCGCGCCCGACTCTCCCAGCTCCGAAGCGCGGCTCACAGCACCTCCGCTTCGTCGTCGAAGAGCACCCTTTCCTCGAGCCCAACGTCGCTGTTCAGGCAGACCGATGTGCGCATCGTGCGCCATGAGGGTCGAGCCCTCTTCATGACCGGCGACGACCTCGGAGGGGCTGCCTCCGCCTCTCGACAGGCGGCCGCCCTGGATGTCGCCGTGGCAGCTGCCGAGGGATTCTGGCAACGCTGGGCCTCGACGCTGGCCCTCGCTGCCCCCGCCGACGAGCTCCAGCTCCTGGCCACGCAGACCGACGCGCTCGGTCAGACCCATCTACGTTACCAGCAGGTGTACCGGGGTCTCGAAGTGTGGGCCTGCGACGCCTGGGTGCATGTGCAGGACGGGAACGTCATCGCCTTCAACGGCCGGCTGGCGCCGACTCCCCGTGGCCTCGACGTCGCGCCGCGGTTTGCCGCTGCCGCCGCCCGCCCCACCGCTTGCGCCGCGGTCGAGGCAACGGCTCGAGGCACCGCGACCCAGCCGCAAATCGCCGCCTCTGCCTCCGCCACCGACCTCGTCGTCTTCCTGCAGGACGGACAGCCGGTGCTGGCCTGGAAGGTGCGCGTCCAAGCAGGTCTCGATGTCGTCGAGGACGTTTTCGTCGATGCCCAGAGCGGCACCGTGCTGCACTCCACCAGCCTCGTGGCCAGCGACGGCCCTGTTTCCGGTTCCGGCAACGACCTCTTCGGCAACAATCGCGCTCTCGACCTCTATCAAGTCGGCGCCGACTACTTCAACATCAACGCCGCGAAGCCGATGTGGAACCCCGCGTCCAATCCCCCGCAAGTCGTCAAAGGGGGAATCCGAGTCCTGGATGCCCGGAACGGCGGCGAGGGCAACCTCTTTTTCTCCGTCTCGAACAACCCCAACGACTGGACCGGCAAGGCCAACCAGGTCAGTGCGGCCGCCAACGCCTCCGTCGTCTACGACTACTACAACAGCCGCCACGGCCGTAACAGCATCGATGGAGCGGGCGGCACGATGGAACTCGTCGTCAACTTCAAGAGCAATTTCAACAATGCTTTCTGGAACGGCCAGCTCATGGTGTTCGGCAATGGGGACGGCAATGCCTTCTCCGATCTGGCGGCGGCACTCGACGCCACCGGACACGAGATGTCCCACGGCGTCGTGGAACGCACGGCGAACCTCGTCTATGAATTCCAGTCCGGCGCCCTCAACGAATCCTTCGCCGACGTCTTCGGCACCGCGGCCGAATTCTTCGCCAACCCGGGAACGGCGAACTTCCTCATCGGGGAATCGATCACGACGCCCGGTACGGCAGGCGACGCGCTGCGCAACCTGGAGGATCCTGGTGCTCCCAACGTGGCGTTCGGGGGGCAACAGCCGGGCAACATGTCGCAATACCGCGACCTGCCGATCAGCGAGGACAAGGGCGGTGTGCACATCAACAGCGGCATCCCGAACCGCGCTTTCCACCTCGTGGCGACCAGCAACGCGCTCGGCGCCACGGCCGTGGAGCGCATGGGCAAGGCCGAGCGCATCTACTATCGGGCCCTCACCTTGTACCTGACCCGCTCGGCGCAGTTCATCGATTGCCGCCTGGCGGTCATCCGCGCCGCCGAGGATCTCTATGGCGCTGGCGGTGCGGTGGCGCAGGCTTGCGCGCAAGCCTTCGACGCCGTCGGCATCACCACCGGCGAGCCTTCGGAACCGCCACCGACCTTGCCGCCCGTCGAAGGAGAGGAGTGGTTGACCGCCACCGATTCGGGCAGCGGCCAGCTCGTCCGCTTCAAGCCCGACTTGAGTGTGGTGGAGACCGTGTCCAGCGTCGGCGTCGTCAACAAACCGACGCTGACCGAAGACGGGCAGACCATGGTCTTCGTCGACGCCGCCCATCAACTGCGCGCCGCGAACTCCAACGGCACCGGCGAGCACGTGATCTCCACCCAGCCGGTGTGGTGGAACGTCTCCCTCGCCCCCGATGGGAGCTCCTTGGCCGCCACCACCACCGCCTTCGACGGGCGGATCTACCTCTTCGACCTGGACACGCCGGCGAACGACCGTGTCTTCGTCATCAAGAGCCAGAACTATGGCGGCGAAGGCGACAATGCCGCCTTGTTTGCCGACGTCCTCGATTATTCCAACGACGGACACTACGTGATGTACGACGCCTTCAACATCGCCGTCCTCGCCGCGGGCGATACTCTTTCCTACTGGGATATCAACGTCATGCGGGCCGAAGATGGTGACATCACCCGCGTCTTCCCGCCCCAACCTCCTGGCATCAGTATCGGCAACCCGACTTTCTCCCCCGTGTCCGACTTCGTCATCGCTTTCGACTACCTCGACGAGACGAACAATGTGCGCGTCCTGGCGGCGGATCTCGAGCACGGCGCCGTCGGCCTGGTCACCAACAACTTCCTCTCCACGGGACGTCCCACCTTCGCGCCCGACGCCAAGACGATGGCGTATCACTACATCGATACCTCGGGGCCGAGCATCTGGACGGTGTCGCTGGCAGCGGACGGTATCACCGGGACCGGGAACGACCGGTCGATCGCCACCGGCGGCTTCGATCCCTTCTGGTATGCCATCGGGTCGCGGACGCCCGTCGTCCTTTCCAATCTCACCGCCAAGAGTCATGGCGAAGACGCCGTCGTGGAGTGGGAAGCCAGCCTCGACGCCGAGTTCCGTGCCTTCGTCGTGCTGCGGGATCTGGGCAACGGCTTCGTCGCGCGCAGCAGCGAGCTCACCGACCCGGCTCGCCGGCAAGGGGAAGCGAGCCTGTGGCGCTTCGTGGATTCCCTCGCCGACATCGGGGCCGCCGCCAGGGTGCGCTACGCTATCCTCGGCCTGGACCGCGACGGCGAGAAGCAGCTCTTGGGCACCGTGTGGTTCGACCCCAGAGCGACCGAGAACGTGCCGCGCCCCGTACGCCTGTACCCGAACGTGCCGAATCCGTTCAATCCGAACACGCGCATCGTGTTCGAGCTCGGCAGGCGGCAGCGTGTCAGCCTCTCGATCTTCGACGCCGCCGGGCGGTCGATCCGGACGCTCTGGAGCGGCGTTGCCGAGCCCGGACCGCACACCCACACCTGGGATGGTCACGACGACCATGGCGGTGTGGTGCCCTCCGGGATCTACTTCGCCCGGCTCCTCAGCGAGGAAGGAACGCACCTGCAGAAGATGACGCTCTTGCGCTGAGGACAGGCCCCAGGCTGCAGGCCGAATTGCTGGTTTCCTCCCAGCCGGAGATTCGTGGCGGCATGGCGCGCCCTTCCGTGACCCGATGAAGGCCCGCCCTCGGCCTTCGCCGCGGCATGATTCCTGCCTGGAGCGGTCAGGCGCGAACCCGTTCGATGGGCGCCCATGAGGTCGATCTTTCGCCCGGTTCGCCTCCCACAACTCAATTGTGCTTCGAGTCCCAGAGTCTGCGGCCTGGCGAAACCGCGCGCGCCCCTCGGCCCGAGATCGGACCACCTTCAGTGGTCGAAAGGCCGTCGTGAACCGTCCAGCATCGTGGTTGGCGCTGAGCACCGTTGCGTTGACCGCCGTCGTGAACACCGCCCATGGCGATTGGGCCTCGGACGGCATCGCCGTATGCACCTCCGCAGGGGTGCAATTGTCCCCGCAGCTGACCTCGGACGGGAGCGGCGGGGCGATCATCGTTTGGGAAGACAAGCGCACCCCCATGAGCCTCATCTACGCGCAGCGCATCGACGCCTCGGGGACGCCTCGTTGGACCGCCGATGGAGTCCTCGTCTGTCCATCCCAGTTCGGCCAGATCACCACGCGAGCTGTCCATGATGGGACGGGAGGAGCCATCATCGTCTGGGAGGATGTGCGTAGCGGCGTCGCCAACAAGGACCTCTACGTGCAGCGCCTCGACGCCGCGGGTACGCCCCTTTGGAACGCTGCGGGCGTAGCCATCTGCCGAGCCGACAACGACCAATCGGGGCCCAAACTGGTGTCCGACGGAGCCGGGGGCGCGATCATCGCTTGGTCGGACGGCCGCAGCGGCGTGGGCGACATCTACGCGCAGAGGATCAACGCAGCGGGCACGCCGTTGTGGACCGCCGATGGCGTGGCGGTGTGCGAGGCGACGGACAGCCAGGGCGGTGTCGAGCTGATCGCTGATGGCTCCGGGGGAGCCGTCGTCATCTGGACGGACTTCCGCACCGCCGCCACCACCGCCCAGGACGTCTACGTGCAGAGGATCAACGCCTCCGGTGGAGCCTCTTGGACCGCCAACGGCGTGGCTGTCTGCACCGCCGCGGGCAATCAAACCGGTACGAAGCTGATCTCGGATGGTAGCGGGGGGGCGCTCATCGCCTGGCACGACAACCGCACCGGCACCCTCGATGTCTATGCCCAACGGATCAGCGGCTCCGGCGCGCTGCTCTGGAGTGCCGACGGCGTCCCGGTCTGCACCGCCTCGGGCCCGCAGTTCAATGCCCAACTGACCACGGATGGAGCCGCGGGCGCCCTGGTGTCGTGGCAAGACCAGCGGACAGGGAGTGCCGACGTCTACGCCCAGCGCCTCGACGATACCGGCAATACCCTTTGGGCCACCGACGGGGTGGGCATCGCCACCGCTGCCGACGCCGACGCGTCCCCGAGCTTGGTCGCGGTCGAGGGCGGGGCGGCCATCACCTGGCAGTCCGTGAAGCCGAGTGGCGACTCAGACGTCTACGCCAAGCGCGTGGGTGTCACCGGCAACCTCGATGCCCCCAACGCCGTGTGCACCGCCCCCCACCCTCAGGGTACGCCGCGGTTGATCGCCGATGGGGACGGAGGCGCCATCATTACGTGGGACGACGACCGCGGTCGTGACTACGACATCTACGCTCAGAAGCTGGATGGCCCGACCTCGATCACGCTGCAAGAGTTCAACGCCGCGTCGAGTTCGGGAAGCGTGCTGCTCACCTGGCGACTCGCGATGGAAGCACTGCCGCTCCTCGAGCGCATTCAAGTGCAGCGTGCGCTCGCTGCCGCCGGACCATGGGTCGACCTCGCCAGTCAGCAGCCGAGTCTCTCGATGTCCTTCGAGGATACCCAGGTGTCGCCGGGGCAGACGTATTGGTACCGGCTCCTCCTCCTAGGCAGCGATGGTGTGCAAGCATCAGCCCCGCTGAGCGCCGTCGAGGGCGCTTCGGCCTGGCGCACGAGACTCTACCCGCCGGTCGAGAATGCCGACGGGGTGGTCTTCCGCTACGCCCTCGCTGTCGCAGGACAGACGCGTCTCGAGATCCTCGACGTCTCCGGGCGTCGCGTGCGCACACTCCCACAAGACTTGCGTCCGCCCGGCGAGTACCTCATGAGCTGGGACCGGAACGGCGAGGCGGGCACGCGTGTGGCTCGCGGGGTCTACGTCGTGCGGCTGCAAAGCGGCGCCGTGGCCACGGCGCGCAAGCTCATCCTGGTGCGATAATAGGCCTCGTAGTCTGGGAACAATCGATTCCCAAAATGAAGGGCGTGCCGCCACTCGGTCCCGCAGCGCGAAGTCCTCGCCCCACCGACGTCAGGCGATGGTGACGTGCGGCGATAGGTACACGTCCTGGATGGCGTGGAAGAGAGCCACGCCATCACGCATCGGCTTCTGGAAAGTCTTCCGCCCCGAGATGAGCCCCATGCCGCCGGCGCGCTTGTTGATGACTGCGGCGCTCACGGCATCGTAGAGGTCGTTCGCCCCGGCCGCGCCCCCCGAATTGATCAGCCCGATCCGCCCCATGTAGTTGTTGACCACCTGCCAGCGGCAGAGGTCGATGGGGTGGTCGGTCACCAGCTCGCCGTACACCTTCTTGTGCGTCTTGCCGAACTGCAGGGCGTTGAAGCCGCCGTTGTTCTCCGGCATCTTCTGTTTGATGATGTCGGCCCCCAGCGTCGCGCCCAGGTGATTCGCCTGCCCCGTGAGATCCGCCGCCGCATGGTAATCCGCTTCCTTGGTCTTGAAGGCGGCGTTGCGCAGGTAGCACCAGAGGATCGTCACCAGCCCCAGCTCGTGGGCATTTTGGAAGGCCTCGCGGATCTCCTGAATCTGCCGCCGCGACTCCTCCGAACCGAAGTAGATGGTGGCCCCGACCGCAACCGCGCCTAGGTCGAAGGCCTGCTCGACGCTGGCGAAGAGCGTCTGGTCGAAGGTGTTGGGGTAGGAGAGAAGCTCGTTGTGGTTGATCTTCAGGATGAAAGGGATCTTGTGGGCGTATCGCCGGGACACAGTACCCAAGTTGCCGAGCGTCGTCGCCACCGCATTGCAGCCGCCCTCGATGGCGAGCTTCACGATGTTCTCCGGATCGAAGTAGAGCGGATTCGGGGCAAAGGAAGCCGCCGCAGAGTGTTCGATCCCCTGGTCCACCGGCAGGATCGACAGGTAGCCCGTCCCGGCCAGCCGGCCGGAGCCGAAGAGTGCCTGCATATTGCGCAGGGTCATGGGGTTACGGTCCGACTGCAACCACACGCGGTCGACGAAATCGGGCCCAGGCAAATGCAGTTGGTCCTTCGCGATCGTGCGGCACTGGTGCTCGAGGAGATGTTGCGCCTGTTGTCCGAGCGTGGCCGGGATGTCGACGGACATGGAAACCTCCTGCGCTCCAGGAACGACAAACACGCGGTGCACCGAGCCGCGCCATGAACCGGCGCCCTTGAAACGATGGCCGCGGAAACCGGCCGCAAGACTAGCACTCCGCTCCGAGGACGTCACCGGCCAAGACCGGGAGGAGCATCAGCGCGCCAGCGCAGCCGGCTGCTCTTGCAGCAGGTGGTCGTACACTGCGGCGACGCTGGAGGCGACGACACCCCAGTCGTAATCGCGCGCCCGCTGCCGCGCCGCCGCGCCGAGCCGCGCCCGTAGATCGGCGTCCAGGATCAAGCGGCGCAATGCCTCGGCCAGACCCTTGGCGTCGCCCGGGTCCACGAGGAGCCCGTGCACCCCCGATTCCAGGTATTCCGGGATGGCGCCGGTGCGCGTCGAGACCACAGGTAGGCCACTCGCCATGGCCTCCAGGTTGGCGATGCCGAAGCTCTCGTTCCGCGACGGGAGGACGAAGAGGTCGGCGCGCTGCAGGAAACCGAGCTTCTCTCGCCCCAGCCTGGTGCCATGGAAGCGCACCCGCTCGCCGAGGCCGGCGGCGCGGTACAGTTGCCGGTAGTGCAGCAGCTGGCCCCTGTCCTCCTCGCCACCCACGATGTCCAGCTCGAAACCTGTGCAGCCCGTGCGAAGCAACTCCTGCACCGCCTGCAGGAGCTCGTCGAGGCCTTTGCGGGCGCTGACGAAACCGAGGAAGAGAAGACGCACGCTGCCCTGGTCTCGAGGCACCGTGCGCTCCGGGAAAGCGCCAACGTGGATGGCGTTGGGCACCACGTGGACCCGACCGGGCGCGGCGAAGCCTTCCACCAGCGCGCGCCAGCCCGCGCAAGGAACGACCACGCCGCTCGTCCCCTGCAGCACCCGGCGCGCTGCACTGGCGCGGCGCGGCGAGAGCCCGAGGAGAAAGCGGTCGAAATCTCCACCGTGGAGATGGAAGAGGCACGGGAGCGCGTGACGCCGCACCATCCGCGCGAACAAGGCCTTCTCCCAGAAACCGAGATGCGCCGACGAGTGGATGTGGACGAGAGCGGGCCGCTCGCGCCGCAGGCTGCGGGCGAAGCGGCCCATGAACTGCAGGCTGAGCAGGGGGCGCAGGCCGCGCACGTGGCGGTAGGCGGCAGGGACGCGCACGGTGAATGGGCGCATCTCGTAGCGCTCGGCGACGGCCGACTGCAGCAGGCCCTCGAGGTAGGCGGCGATGCCGCCGTCGATGGGCGGTGGAATCGGCCCAACCTGGAGGATGCGGGGTTTCTCGGGCACCGCGGCGTCACACCTCTTCCCCCCGGCCATGATGCCGGGAATTCCCCCAGCCATGGTGCCGGAAAAACGCCGCCCGACCAAGGGTGGACGGCGCGGCGGGTGCGGATTATCCTCCTGCCGTGCGAGAGGCGAACCCGGACGGAACCATCATGAGCTCAGAGACGCCCCCGGATGACGAGGCCGAAGGGCAGCGCGGCGAATCGGCGCAGCTGGAGCCCGAAGAGCCGGACGCGCCCGCCAGCGACAAAGAGCGCTGGCGCCAGCTCGCGACCTTCGTGCCGCGACTCGTCCAGCTCGTCTGGCGACTGCTCGCCGACCCTGAGGTGCCGATCCTGGACAAAGTCCTCCTCGGTGCCGCGGCCGCCTATGCGATGAGCCCCTTCGATATCTTCCCCGACTTCATCCCGCTCCTCGGCCAGATCGACGACATCTACCTCATCGCCATTTGCCTGCTGCGCTTGATGCATCGGAGCGGCGAGGACAAGCTGCGCCAGCACTGGGAAGGGCCCGAGGACATCGTGCAGTTGCTGCACACGGTGACCGACGTGGCCACCCGCATCCTCCCCGGCGGCCTGCGCGAGCGCTTGCGCCAGTGGGTCGAAGCCGGCCCGCAGGCGCCGGTATGAGCACCCGCGCGGCCAGCGCCCCCTGAACTCTGGCAGGCGCGGCCCTTCCCCCGGATCCAGGCACTCGGGCCGTCTTCATTGGCAAGGATGCACACCCTCCAGGACTCGCTCACGGCGACATGGAAGGACCATGAAGCGCCCCTCGTCGTCCATCGACACTGCGGGGCGTTCCTGTCCGGTTCACGAGCCCCTGCTTCCCCCCTGACCCGCGAATGGCCCCGAGCTTGCTCTGGACGACACGGGAGGAGCACCGCCATCTTGAAGTCGACTCGCGACTGCATTACTGTTCGCCCGTCCCGCACCACCAGCGCGCGGGACGGAGAGGCCTCCCGGACGAGCAACTCGTTTCCGGGCAACGCCTCCGACGCGAGGAAGACGATGCCGGACGATCCCGATCCTCACCCCCGAGCTCCCGCCGACACCGCGGCGGCCGCCACGTCGGCGCCCAACGGCTCCTCCACCGTCACCACCGAGACCGCTAACGGCATCGACCTCGGCTCGCAGTACTACGTCTTGGACGGCGGCCAGGTCATTGTCCCGGAGCTGGACGCGCACCGCCGCAAGGCCTCGAATCGCGATTTGCCCCTGGTAGAGCGCCTGGAAGCCTACGAGGACATCATCGACTCGGAGATCGGCGACACCGCGCTCACCCGCTTGCGGAACCTGGAGCGCGAGTTCGGCCTGCGGCAGATCTACGCCAAATTCGAGGGCAGCAACCCGTCGGGGAGCCAGAAGGACCGCATCGCCTTCGCCCAGGTGCTCGACGCCATGCGGCGTGGCTACGAAGCGGTGACGGTGGCCACCTGCGGCAACTACGGCGCCGCCTTGTCGGTGGCCGCCGAGCTCGGCAGCCTGCGCTGCATCGTCTACATCCCGCTCAACTACCACACCAAGCGCGTGCAGGAGATCGAGGAGCGCGGGGCAACCATCGTCCGGGCCGGGGAAGACTACGAGGAAGCCGTGGCGCTCTCCCGCGCCCGCGCCGAGGTCGAGGAGATCTATGATGCCAACCCCGGGGGCCCGAACACGTCCATCCATCTGCGGGCCTACGGCGAGATCGCCTACGAGATCTACGATGATCTGCGCGACGCCCCGGCCGTGGTGGCCGTGCCGGTGTCGAACGGCACCACTCTGGCTGGAATCCACAAGGGTTTCGTCAGCCTCTACCGGCGTGGCAAGACCTCGCGTGTCCCGCGCATCGTGGCGGGTTCGTCCTTCCGCAAGAACCCCATCGTCCAGGCGTGGCTGAACCGCAACCCGCGCTGCGAGAACCTGCACCCGCGCTTCGTGCGCGAGACCCCGATCAACGAGCCCCTCATCAACTGGCACTCCATCGACGGCGACCACGCCCTCACCGCCGTGCGCCAGACCGACGGTTGGGCAGCCAACGCCTCCGACAAGTCGTTGCTCGACTTCGCCAAGCTGATCCGCGAGCGCGAGGGTTTGAACGTGCTGCCTGCCTCGACCGCCGGCCTCGTGGCGCTCCTCGAGCGCCACCGGCGGGACCCGCTCCCCGGCGACCGCTACATCGTCATCCTCACTGGGAGAAAGGCGTGAGCGCCCTGCCCGAAGGGGACGCGATCGTCTACTGCCAGGGCGCCTTCGGAACCACCAACGGCAAGACGGCGCACGGACTCGTGCGCCGCACGCGGCGTTACCGGGTGCGCTGCGTCGTCGACGCCCGCCACGCCGGCGCCGATGCCGGGGCGATCCTTGACGGCCGGCCGGCGGGGATCCCGATCCATGCGAGCGTGGAGGAAGCCATCGCGGCGACGTCGGCCTCGGGCCGTCCGGCGACGCACCTCGTCGTCGGCCTCGCCCCGGACGGCGGGCGCCTGCCGCCGGCGGCGCGGGGCGAGATCATGACGGCGCTGCGCGCTGGGCTGCACGTCGACTCGGGCCTGCACGACTTCCTCGGCGACGATCCGGGGATGCGGGCGCTCGCGGCAACGTCGGGGGCACGCCTGCGCGACGTGCGTCGGCCTCCCGACCGCAGTACGCTCCACTTCTTCAGCGGCAAGATCGAGGCGGTGACGAGCCTCAAGATCGCCGTCCTCGGCACCGACAGCGCCATCGGCAAGCGCACTACCGCCTGGATCCTGGTCGACGCACTGCAGGCGTCCGGATGGAGGACCGAGCTCGTCGGCACCGGGCAAACCGCGTGGATGCAGGGCGCCCGTCACAGCATCGTCCTCGACTCTTTAGTGAACGACTTCGTCGCCGGCGAGATCGAGCACGCGGTGTGGAGCGCGTGGAAGGAATCGGGCGCTCAAGTGATCGTCATCGAGGGACAGGGGAGTCTAATGAATCCCGCCTACCCCGGCGGTTACGAGATCCTCGCCGCCGGCAGGCCCGATGTCATCATCCTCCAGCATGCACCGGCGCGCCGGGAGTACGACGGCTTCCCGGGTTATCCATTGCACTCGCTGCCACAGCAGATCCAGGCGGTCGAGCTCATCGGCGGCAAGCCCGTGGTCGCGATCACCGTGAACCACGAGGGTCTCGCACCGGCGGAGATCCCCGCTGCATGCGCCGCCATCCGCAACGAAACGGGCCTGCCCGCTTGCGACCCCCTTGGCGACGGCGTCAGCCCCGTCCTGACTGCCCTCGGCCCCTGGCTGCAGCGGCAAGCTCCCGGGCTCACCGCCGAGTCCTCCCGCTGAAGCATCCCGAATCGAATGGGTGCGGACCGCTCGCTTGCCCGAGGGGTCGGTAGGCACGAGGATGCATCAAGCCGGCTGGGAATGCTGCAGCACTGGAGAGCCCGCTGGCCGCCTCAGCCGCCCCGACGCTCCGGCTTCGAATTCCGCCTTCTCGCAGTCGTGCAGGGCGAGGAAGTTCATTTCCGTGCGTTGCTCCGGACCTTCGGCTCGCATCCAAGGAGTCGGGGTAAGGTCACCGTTTTCTTCGATCCGATACAACCCGTACCCCAGGTCGCGAACGAACGCCTCCAAGGCCTCCGTCCGCCGCTTCCGTTCGGCGACGATGTCCTGCCTCTCGGCCGTGGTGATTTCAGGGAAGACCCTCGCGTCGGTCTCGAGATGGAGATAAGGCAGGACTTCCAGCAACAGGATCGGCTTGTGTCTCGCGATCGTCTCGCGCAGGCCCCGGACGACCTCGAGCTCCCCACCCTCGACATCGATCTTGATCATGCCGATTTCGTCCAGTTCGCAACGGCGCAAGACCTCGTCGCCGGGCATGAGGACGACATGCTCGCGGCTTTGAAAGAAAGCCTTGGGGCGGAATCCCGGCGTCGTGCTGGCACAGACGTCATAGTCGACGTTGTAATGCAGCTCGGCGATGCGAACCCGATCGGACAAGCCGACGGGCAGTATCTGACAGTGTCGCAGACCGTTCAGTTCGAGCAAGCGGTGCAGATAGGCACAACAACAAGAGCTCGGTTCGAAGCCGATGTAGCGGTGCAGCTGGCCCGCGACCAGCGTGACCAGGAGAGTTTGGCCAATGTTGGCGCCGACATCGATAAACGTCCCTTTCCGGCAATGGGTGAGCCAGGCAAGCAGGGGGTACAGAACCTCCCGTTCCACCTCGATGTTGCCGTAACCCACGCCGTTGATGATCGGAACCTTGAGGCTCGCCGACGGGCCGTGCAGTCGAACGATACGAGAAGTGTGCTGGCGAATGCGCCACGAGCTGCCGGCGACCCGAAGATAAGTACGGTCGATCAGGGACGGCATGCGGACTTGAACGCTCATAGGAAACACCGGGGGGGTCGGAGTCTGCGGCGTCGCTGGGGAGTGTAGCATCGCCGCCCCGGAACTCCTCCATTTTGTCCCGCACGCGTCGACGATATCGGGGCCTTCCTGACACCCCTGGGGGTGACTGGAACGCCTGCACGCTGCGTGACGGCCGAGCCCCCTCACTGAGATAATCCCCGCGACTCCGGCACCCGGCGTGCTCGTCCTCGGGTGTGGCTTCGCCACCGCCCGCGGAGCGGCCGGGAAGCGTCCAGCGAGGTTCGAACCCACGATGCCGCCCAAGAAAAAGACACTCCGGCGTCCACCTGTCGCTTCTCCGGCCGCGAGCCGGAAGTCCGGGGGCCGCCGCCACGCCCGCCCGGTCCCCGCAGCAGCCTCTGGCGGAGCGGATGCCTGGAATTGTCTGCACGTGATCGACCGTCTCGAGGTCGGCCCGGTGCGCCTCGAACCGCACCGCCTCGTCACTCCTTACACCCTCATCCGCAAGGGCAAGGCAGCCAGCACGGAGCACATCTACCGTTACGAAGAAGAGGTTTTCGATCCCTCCGATCCCGAAGGCCTAGCCCTCGCTCGGATGATGGCGGCGCAAATCGCGATCAACTACGGCCTCTTCTGCGAAGAGATCGTCTTCCACGGGGACTACGACGCCGCCGACCGCGACTTCATCGAGAAGATGATGGAAAACACCTCGCGCGAGATCGCGGTCAAAAAGTTCCTGCAGCCGAACCCGTTCCTCCTTGGCCCGGCGGCGTCGTTGCCCGTGGTGCGACCGTCGCGCTGGACGCACGCGCGCTTGCGCTTCACGAATGAGTCGGTGGGCACCGCACCGCGCCGGCGGCCTCCCAGTAACGACGATGCGCGGGCCACTGCCGGCTGGAGCGCCCGCCAGGAGAGTGTCGCCGTGCTCTCCAGTGGCGGCAAGGACAGCCTGCTCTCCTTCGGTCTCCTGCGCGAGATCGGCCAGGAGTTGCATCCGATCTTCATCAACGAGTCGGGAAACCACTGGCTGACGGCGCGCAACGCTTACAAGCATCTCGCTGTGGAGCATCCCGGCACCGCGCGAGTGTGGACGAACTCGGACCGGGTCTTCGCTTGGTTCAAACGGCACCTGCCCTTCATCCGCCCGGATTTCCTCAGCGTACGCGCCGACGACTACCCGATCCGCCTGTGGACGGTGGCGGTGTTCCTCTTCGGCGCCCTGCCGCTCCTCCGCAAGCGCGGCATCGGCCGGCTCGTCATCGGCGACGAGTACGACACCACGAGACGCGCCGTTTTCCAGGGCATCTCCCACTACGACGGCCTCTACGACCAAAGTCGGTTCTTCGACCGCGAGCTGAGCCGCTATTTCCAGCGTCGGGGCTGGGGAGTGCGGCAGTTCTCCTTGCTGCGGCCGCTGTCGGAGTTCCTGGTGCAGAAGATCCTGGCGCGGCGGTACCCCGATCTCTTCGTGCACCAGGTGTCGTGCCATGCGGCGCACCTGGAGGATGGGCGCGTGCGTCCCTGCGGCAAGTGCGAGAAGTGCAGGCGGATCGTGGGGATGCTGGTGGCGTCGACCGTCGATCCTGCGCTCTGCGGCTACACGCCGGCGCAGGTGGAGAACTGTCTCCGGGCCCTGGCCACTGCCGGCGTGCATCAGGAAGCCGACTGTGCCTCGCACGTCCTCTACGTGCTGCAGCAGAAGGGGCGGCTGCCGGCCGGCGAGGGCGTACTGCGGCCGCGCAGCCATCCCGAGGTCATGCAGCTGCGGCTCGATCCGGAGCGCTCGCCTCTCGACGACATCCCGGAGGACCTGCAGGAGCGCTTGCTCCGCATCTATCTGAGCCACGCGAAGGGCGCGGTGCGTCGCGAAGGGCGGGCCTGGGTGCGTTGCGACGCCTTCGTCGAGGTGAACCGGGCGGCACATCCCGCTGGTCCCCAAGCACAGCCTTCGGTGGGTCCCCAAGCGTCACTTCTCGTCGCCTCTCGGGCGCACGATTCCGCCGAATCACAGGCGCGGCATTCTGTCGGTCCCCAGGCACCACCCGACCAGGCGAAGCCCGATGGGTCTGCTCCGGAGCGCTCGCCGACGCCGGAGCGTTTCCTCTGGGGTGAGCTCACCTGGCCGGAAGCGAAGGAGCGGCTGCGCAAGGTGGACGTGGCGTTGCTGCCGGTGGGCGCCATCGAGCAGCACGGCCCCCATCTGCCTCTCGACACGGATTCCTACGATGCCGAGCACTTGGGACGTGAGGTGGCGGCGCGCTGCAAGGAGCCGAGACCCCTCGTTCTGCCCCTCATCCCTTACGGCGTGTCCTATCATCACGAGGATTTCGCTGGCACTGTGAGCATCGGCCCTGAAACGCTGTCGCGCCTGGTCTACGAGATCGGCATGAATCTGGCGCGGCAGGGCATCACCAAGCTCATCGTGCTCAACGGCCACGGCGGTAACTCCCCGGCCCTGCACTTCGCCGCACAGTTAATCAACCGCGACGCTCACATCTTCACCTGCGTGGACACGGGGGAGACGAGCGACGCCGATGTGAATTCCATGGCGGAGACGCCGAATGACGTGCACGCCGGCGAGATCGAGACGAGCACCACGCTCGCCACGCGTCCCGAACTCGTGCGGCTCGACAAGGCGCGCAAGCTCGTGCCGAAGTTCTCCAGCGACTACCTGGACTTCACCTCCAAGCGCAGCATCACTTGGTACGCCCGCACGGCCCGCCTTTCCTCGAGTGGCGTGCTCGGCGATCCCACGAAAGCGAGCCGCGAGAAAGGCGAGAAGATGTGGGAGGTCATGGTGCGCAATCTGGTGGAGCTCGTGGAGCACCTGAAGGGCATGAGCCTGGACGAGATCTACCAAACCCGCTACTGAGGGGCGGCGCAACTCACGAAGATCACCCGGCTCGAGGGAGGCGCACGCACCCTCACGGGGCTCAAACAACGCCGGGCGGAAGCAGCCCCTCACTCCTGGCGATCACTCGGCCGCCCGCGTAACTCGCCCGTGAGGGTGCGTGCGCCTCCCTCGAAGGGTTCGTGGCATGAAGATCACGCGTGTCGAAGCCTGGCCGGTGACGATGCGGCTCTCCGAGCCCTACGCCATCGCTTACGAGAGCATCGAGTCCACGACCAACGTCTTCGTCCGCCTCGAGACCGACGGCCCCTACGTGGGCTACGGCTGCGCGGCGCCCGATCTGCCCATCACCGGTGAG
>DASRJW010000118.1 GCA_035649275.1 Candidatus Krumholzibacteriia bacterium | reverse complement strand
GTGTCCCAGCGCTTCGGTCCATTTGGCATCGAGATCCAAAACGCGTTCGCAGGTGTCGGACATCTCGTTCCAGCGTCCGAGGGCCGCGAGCACCAGGATCTCCGCCACGAGGATGGCGGAGGTGCGCAGGTCGTGACGGTGCTCACCCTCGGGCACGTCCTCCCGTAGCGACCGGGCTCGAGCCCGCAGCTTGACCAGGAGTCTTTCTTGGTCTCCCGCCTCGAGGGCGCGGACGGTCTCGCGCGCTTTGTCGAGATCGTTGGCGCTCAGATAGATATCGAAGAGGAATTCGGCCAGCTCCAGAGAGCGACGGCGCTGGAACTCTTCTTCGGCGATCGCCAAGATTTCGCTGCGCTCGTGGGGTGTGCGGCGGAGAGCGGTGCGGAGCAGGCCCACGCCCTCGGCGGCGCGACGCAGCTGGAAGCAGAGGTTCGCCGCTTCGCGCGCCAGTAGGAACTCCTGCGGCTGCTCGGCGAGCGCTTCCTTGAGGCGCGTCAAAGCGCGCTCGTCGTGACCGCGGATACGGTCCTGTTCGACCTTGCGGAGGAGCTTTTCGAGAGACACCGGGGGTCCTCCATGCCGCAGCCTGGAACGCCAGGTCCTGACTTGCGAAAGCCGTACCCGATCCGGCGCCTCCGAGCCCCCTCCGGCGCCGGCGGGTTTCGCCGCCGCCGCTTCGGCGCGCCGGCCCGTGCGGGGCGCGTGGGTCCGGGCCGCCGGTGCGAAACAGGCGTGGAGCCAGGGAAGCGCGGGTCCTCCCGGGTTGTGACCGCCCCGGTGGCTCCGTTACAGTGCCCTGGCCAGTTTCTGCGCACGGGTAGTTTCTCCATACTCCACGCCGAGGGATGCGAACGTGACCTGGCCACCGGATCGGACCCGGGCGCTGGCGCCGACCTCGCTCGTGCGCTCCGCGCCGCTCTGCGTGCTCCCGGATTTCGAGGTCTTCGCGCGTCTGCATCGCCAGGGAATCTCGCTCCCGGTGCTTTGGGACTGCGCCGATCCGGGCTGGGAGCCGCTGGCGCTGGCCGCCGCGTTGCCGGAAAGCGCTACAGTCTTCTTGCTCGAGTCCCCGGGCGGACCGCCGGATCTGGAGCGGCGCACCTTTCTTTCCTGGGATCCGGAACGCGAGTTCGTGCTGTGCCGCGGCAGGCTGGAAACGAGCGGCCCTGGCCTCGAGACGAGCCGCAGCCGCTGTCGCGCTCCGCTCGCGGCGCTGCGGCAGGTCCTCCGCACCGAAGGCGCCGCTCCCGTTCCGTACGCCGACGGTTGGAACGGCGGGCTCGTCGGCTATCTCGGTTATGACTGCAAGAACTACCTCGAACGCCTTCCGGATCGCGCGCGTGACGATCTGGGCACGCCGGAATTGCGCTTCGGACTGGTGCGGCGGCTGGTCTCGTGGGAGCACGACAGCGGCAGGATGCAGCTGCGCGTGAATCTGCGCTGTCGTTCCGTGCGCGCCCGGGACGACTGGAAGCACGCCCACGCTGCTCTCGAGGAACTGGCGGACGAGGTCTCCAGGCTGCAGGCACGGGCCCGCAGTGGAGCCCGCCGGCGCGGCCTCCGCGGGCGCGAGCCAGGAGTCTCGCGGGCGGCGATGATCTCCAGCCTGCGGAGCAACCTCGATCGTGAGGCCTACGACGCCATGCTGGCCCGCGCCCACGAGCACATCCTGGAGGGCGACATCTACCAGGCCAATCTCTCGCACCGTTTCGAGAGCCGCTATGCCGGCGACGGTCTCGATCTGTACCGGCACCTGCGCAGCATCAATCCGTCCCCCTTCGCCACCTACATGCGTTTCCCCGACCACATCCTGGTGAGCTGTTCGCCCGAGCGACTGGTGCAGCTCGAGAACGGGCGGGTGAGCACGCGACCCATCGCCGGCACCCGCCCGCGCGGCGACGATCGTCGCGCCGACCAAGCGCTGGAGCGCGAGCTGCTGGCGAGCGAAAAGGAACGGGCCGAGCATTTGATGATCGTGGACATGGCGCGCAACGACATCGGGCGTGTCTGCGAGATCGGCAGCGTGGAGGTGCAGCGCTTCATGAATGTCGAGCGCTATTCCCACGTGCGCCATCTGGTCAGTAACGTCGTGGGGCGCCTGCGGCGCGATCGCGACGCCTTCGATCTCCTCGCCGCGGTGTTCCCCGGCGCCAGCGTCACCGGCGTCCCCAAGATCCGCTGCATGCAGATCATCGATAGCCTGGAAACGCAGCGACGCGGTGTCTACACCGGCTCGGCAGGGTACTTCGGTCTCGACGGCAACGCCGACTTCAACATCCTGATCCGCACCTTCCTGCTGCAGAACGGCCGCGCTTACTTCCATGTCGGCGGCGGCATCGTGGCCGATTCGGAAGCCGAGAGCGAGTATCAAGAGACGCTTGCCAAGGCGCGGGCACTGCTGGAGGCGCTGTGGGCCACGGCGGGGGCGCGCCACACCCGACCCGGTGCCGCCACGGTCCGTCCGGCCCGCCGTGCGGCCGCCACGCTCCTGGGCCGCAAGAAGAGCGCCTTCCGGAGGGCGGCGGAGGTGAGACGTGCTGCACGGCTCGCATCTCATCTTGAACGGCGAGCTCCTACCCCGCGCGGCGGTGCATCTCGATCCGGACGACCGCGGCTTCCTGCTCGGTGACGGTGTCTTCGAGACGCTGCGCTTGTACGAAGGCGTGCCATTCCTCCTGGAGGCGCACCTGCGGCGGCTCTTCGCCTCCTTGCGCGCCGTGCACATCGAGGTGCCGTGGAGCCCGGAACAACTCGCCGCCTGGATCGATCTCCTTGCCGCCCGCAACGATCTCGAGCATGGCGCCGGCCGCGCGCGCCTGACCGTGAGTCGTGGCCCCGCCACCCTGCCGCCCCCCGGGCGGCCGACGCTCCTCATCAGCGCCGATCCGTACACCGAACCGGCGCCGGAAACCTACTCCCATGGTGTCGCGGTGGTGAGCGCCTCGACCGCGCGGCAGGCGCAGCCGTGGCACCAGGTCAAGTCCACCAGCCGGCAGCAGCAGACGTTGTTGCGGCTCGAAGCGCAACGCGCTGGCGTCTTCGAGGTCCTGCAGTGGAATGAGGCGGGGCGGCTCGCCGAGGGCAGCTTCACCAACGTCTTCGTGGTAGACCGCGGCACCGTGCTGCACACGCCGCACCCGGACGAGGGCTGCTTGCGCGGCGTGACTCGCGATGCCGTCCTCGAGCTCGCCGCCGGCCTGGGTTTGGAAGTGCGCCAGGGAGGCGTGAGCCGCTCTCTCGTCGTGGAGGCGCAGGAGATCTTCCTCACCGCCAGCCTGGCGGAGATCGTCCCCGTGCGCCGCTTGGATGGATGCGATGTCGGTGCCGGCTGTCCCGGCGCGGTCACCCAGAAGTTGCAGGAGGCTTATCGCGACGCCGTGCGCCAGGCGCTGGAACGACGCCGCTCCAGGATCCCACGCTCCTTCGGGAACGGCCTTCCAGACACCGGTCCCCAGTGAGATTCCCCCGGGGTCCCCCCGCGGGCCCCGGCTGCCCCTGGTAACTCCCTGTGGCGCATGATCTTGACAGTGGCGAAAAGGGCCCGGTAGAGTTTCCGTGTAGCCAGAAGAAACGTGTCGTTTTCCGACCGGTTCGGGGAGAGATCTCATGACCAAGGCAGAGATCGTCGAGGACATCGCCGCGAAGACCGGACTGACCAAGAAGGAAATCGCCGAGGCCGTCGATCAATTCCTGAAGACGGTTTCGGATGCCCTCGCCGAGGGCAAGCATCTGGAGATCCGCGGCTTCGGCACCTTCAAGGTGAAGCACCGCAAGGCGCGCATCGCGCGCAACCCGCGGACGGGCGAGCCGGCTCCGGTGCCGGAGCGGCGGGTCCCGGTCTTCAAGGTCTCCAAGGAGCTCAAGGACCTGGTCGCGTCGCGGCGCTGACTCGAGGAGCCAGCGTCAGGGCGAGGCAAGCGCGCCGCCGACCCCCCCCGGAGCGGAGCACCCAGTTGCCGCGGAGGATCGGCTTGCGCCGCCGCACCCACCTGTGCCAGCTCGTCGGTCTCTTCACCCTCCTCGGGGCGATCGCGGGCTCCGCCGTTGCCGACCCCGCTTCTCTCGCCGACGCGTACCGTGACGAAGCGGAGCGGCTGATCGGCGCCGCTTTGACCAGTGAATCGGCCTACACGCGTCTGTCCCAACTCTGTGATGGCATCGGACACCGCCTGAGCGGCTCGCCAGAGCTGCAGCGCGCCGAAGAATGGGCGGCGGCGGCGATGCGGAGCGACGGGCTCGAGGTGCGCTTGCAGCCCGTGATGGTGCCGCGCTGGGTGCGCGGGCGCGAGAGCGCCGAGATGCTGCAGCCACGCTACGCGCCCCTCGCCATGCTCGGCCTGGGAGGCAGCGTCGGCACGCCGCGCCGCGGCGTCACCGCTCCCGTGGTGGTCGTGGACGACTGGGCGGAGCTCGAGGCGCTCCCGGACGGCGCCGTGGAAGGCAAGATTGTCCTCTACGACGTACCCTTCACCACCTACACCGAGACGGTGAAGTACCGCGGCAGCGGCGCCACGCGCGCCGCCGCCCGTGGCGCGGTGGCGGTGCTGGTACGCTCGGTCGGCCCGGTGAGCCTGCGCACGCCGCACACCGGCGCCCTGCGCTACGAAGGCACCCAGCGCATCCCGGCGGCAGCGATCAGCATCGAGGACGCGACGATGCTGCATCGCCTCTATGACCGCGGGGAGGCCGTTCAGGTGCAACTGCGGATGGAGGCCAAGATGCTCCCCGATGTCCGCGCCCACAATGTCATCGGCGAGCTGCGCGGCAGCGAACGCCCGGAAGAGATCGTGGTGCTCGGCGGGCACCTGGATTCGTGGGACGTCGGGCAAGGAGCGAACGACGACGGCGGCGGTTGTGTCATCTCCATGGAGGCGCTGCGGCTCATCCACCAGCTCGGCTTGCGGCCGCGGCGGACTCTGCGGGTGGTGCTGTGGACGAACGAGGAGAACGGCACGCGCGGCGCCAGCGCCTACCGCGACAGCCTGGGAGCGGCGGTGGGCGCTCACGTCGCCGCCTTGGAAGCGGACATGGGAGTGGAGCGCATCGTCGGTTTCGGCGTCCGGGTGCAGCACGAGGACAACGACGCCGGCGGCCGCGCCCGGCACCAGCAGGCCTTGGCGCGCGTCCGCGACATGAGCCAGCTCCTCGCCGGCCTCGGCGCGGCGCGGATCACCGAGGACGGCGGTGGCGCCGATATCGGTCCGCTCATGAAGGCCGGCGTTCCGGGGCTCGCACACCGCACCGTGGGCGAGCATTACTTCGAGTGGCACCACACGCAGGCGGACATGTTGGACAAGGTGGATCCGATCGAGCTGCGCAAGCACGTGGCTGCCATGGCGGTCATGGCCTACGTGCTCGCCGACATGCCGACGCGCCTCGATGCTCCCTGGTTCTGACCCACCCACGGACGAGCGGCTCGTACAGTATGATGTGGGGATGCAGCGCCGGCTTCCCGGGCGGGCCGCAAGGACGCGGCGGTCGCCAGGCGCGCTGCACTGCGAGTGAGGCCACGATGACGACCAAGACTGCCACGGCGATGGAGAGCGCTGCCGGGCAAGGGCTGCGCTCGCTGCGCCTGGGCCTGGGCCAGATCGCACCGAAGCTCGGCGACGTGCAGGCCAACCTCGAGCTGCACCTCGAAACCCTGGAACGAGCGCGCACCCAGAAAACCGAGATGCTGCTCTTCCCGGAGCTGTCGCTCGCCGGCTACCAGCTCCGCGACCTGGTGCCCGACGTGGCCCAGGATCGGCGTTCGCCCGAGCTCCTGCGGCTGGTGCGCGAGAGCCGCGGCCTCTGCCTGGGCTTCGGTTTCGTCGAGGAAGCCGCGGATCACCGCTTCTTCAACAGCTACGCTTTTTGTCAGGACGGCCGTCTGGTGCACGTGCACCGCAAAGCCTACCTGCCGACCTACGGTCTCTTCGAGGAAGGGCGCCTGTACGCTGCGGGCGAGCACATCCGTGCCTTCGACACGCGCCTCGGGCGCTTGGGCGTCGTTCTCTGCGAGGACCTCTGGCACCCATCGGTGCTCTACGTGCTCTCGCAGGATGGGGCGGACCTGGTGGTGGCGGCGGCGGCGAGCCCGCTGCGCGGTGCCGACGTCGGCGAAGAGCACTCGAACGTCGACGTCTGGGCCACGGCGCTCAAGATGTACAGCCAGCTTTTCGGTTGCTTCATGGTGCTCGTGAATCGAGTGGGCTTCGAGGACGGCCTCTCCTTTTGGGGCGGCTCACGGGTGCTCGCTCCCGGCGGGCGTTCCTGCTTCGAGGCGCCACTTCTCGAAGCCGGCTTGTTCACTTGCGAGCTCGACTGGAACGAGGTGCGGCGCACGCGGGTGAGCGACCCGACGCTGCGCAGCGAGCGGCTAGAGCTCACCCTGGCCGAGCTGCACCGCATCCGTCGCGAGCGCCGGCAAGCCGGCCCGAGCGAGCTCGTGGACCCCGAGGCGGAGCGATGAAAAGCGCGCAGGCGGCGGCAAAGGGTGGACAGGAGCCACTGGTTCCGGCGGACGCCCACGGCGCGATGGTGCACCGCCTGCGCCGGGGCTACCGGCAGCGCCGGCTCGACGTCGCTCTCCTGCGCAAGGTGCTCGTCGCTTTCATCCACGAGGAAGTGCACAAAGTCGGCATGCGGCGCGCCGTGCTCGGCGTTTCCGGCGGCGTCGACTCGGCTCTGGTGGCCACCCTGGCGGCGGAGGCCCTGGGCCCGGAGGAAGTCTGTGGCATCCTCATGCCCTACCGCACTTCCAATCCGCGGAGCAGCGCCGATGCCGAGACGGTGGTGCGCCACACCGGCATCCGCTCTTTGCGCCTCGACATCTCGGCGCAGATCGACGCCTACTTCGCCGGCCACCCCGACGCCACCGCGCTCCAGCGCGGCAACAAGATGGCGCGGGAGCGCATGAGCATCCTCTACGATCGTTCGGCGGCGCTGGGAGCGCTCGTGCTCGGCACCAGCAACAAGACCGAACTCTTCCTGGGCTACGGCACCATCCATGGCGACCTGGCCTCGGCGATCAACCCGATCGGCGACCTCTACAAGACCCAGGTCTGGGCGCTGGCGGCGGCGATGGGGGTTCCCGCCGCGATCGTCGACAAGCACCCCACCGCGGATCTCTGGGAAGGGCAGACCGACGAGAGCGAGCTCGGATTCACCTACGACGAGGTGGACGAGCTGCTGCACTTCATGGTGGAACGGCGCTATCGGCACACCGAGCTGGTGGAGCTCGGTTTCGCTCCGGCCTTCGTCACCCGCGTCGAGGAGCTGGTGACACGCTCACAGTACAAACGCCGGATGCCGCTCATCGCCAAGGTATCCGGGCGCAGCATCACTCACGATTTCCGCTATCCGAGGGATTGGAAGCGCTGACCCGACACGTCGCGTCGATGGCGCCGCCGAACCGTGAAGTATTGCGAGGGGTGTCCTTCGATACGGCCCGGCCGGCGCCAACGAGGCGACGCATGGGTGCTCTCGGCGCCGTCAGGAACGGCGCGCCACAGAGCCGCATCAAGCAAGGTTCCGTCCACACCACCGCGCACCGTAGCGCGCCGTTGCGCGCCCCCAGCGGGAGCGACGCTCGCTGACAGGATGCGGCGTTCCGCCTTGCTGCACGCCGGAGAGAGGTGCTAGCGTCTGCCGCTCGCGAAACGGAGTCCGTCGTGCACAAGGCGCTGTGGCAGGAACGGGCGCGCGCTCTCGCGGCACCGCTGGTCGAAGTGCTGGCCCGCGCCGGCATCACACCCACCGCGGTCACCCTGGTCGGGCTCGTGCTCAACGTCGCCGCCGGCGTGTGGATCGGGCTCGGCCACACCCTCCTCGGCGGCGTGGTCCTCCTGGTGGCGTCCATCTGCGATGGTCTGGACGGCGGGCTCGCCCGGCGCACTGGTCGAGTGACCCGCTTCGGCGCTTTCCTCGACTCCACCATCGACCGCATCGACGAAACCGTGGTACTCGCCGGCATCGCGGCGTACTTCTTTCAGCGCGACGGCATAGCGGGTGGTCTGTGGGGCGTGGCCGTCCTCCTGGCCCTGGGCGGCTCGCTCATCACCAGCTACACCCGCGCCCGCGCCGAGGGTCTAGGGCTGGAGTGCAAGGTGGGGTGGTTCGAGCGGCCCGAGCGTCTCGCCGTCACCATCCTCGGGCTCCTCCTCGGCTACCGCGCCCTCATAGGGGCGACGGCGATCCTGGTGTTGTTCTCCTGGGCCACCGTCGTGCAGCGCATCCGCCACGTGCAGCGCCTGACCGCCTCGAGAGGCGCGGAGGTAGGGGCCGGGGCGCGGTCCGAGCTCCCCAGCTCTCCTTAAGAAACGGCCTTCCGGTAGAAACGAACCACCTGAGCCCGGCCGGGCGATATTTCCGTCCGCCCGTGGCGTCTCACCCACAAGGCGCCACACGGCCCAGCCGCGGCGCCCCCGCCCGGCCCCCCGGCGAGGCGGCGCTTTCAGCCCCCAAGCGGTTATAATTCCCCGGAACCGGGCTCACCTCGCCCCCCGGAGTGCCGGCGCGGAGCCGCTCCCACGACCTCGCGCACCTCGTCTGTTGCGTTTGGAACGTTCCTTGCCAGTTTTCGTAAGCCACATGAAATGAGGCGCCGCCCCATCTCGTTGCTCCGTCGCCTCGCCCGCAAGCCCGAGTCGGAGGGAATCGGTAAGCCCCAGGAGGTTGATCTCTTTGAGCGCACGGAAACGTTGGATCGCCGGCCTCCTCGCCGGCGTCACAATCGTCTGGCTTGCCAACGGGCTCAGCGCTGACAACCGCCGCTCCACCTCGGACCAGGCGAAGGTGATGGAGAGCTTGGATCTCTTCACCCGGGTGTTCGAAAAGATCACCACCTATTACGTCGACGAGGGCGTCGATCCGAACGATCTCGTGCACCGCGCCATCGAGGGGATGCTGCAGGGCCTCGACCCGCACAGCCAGTTCCTCGACACCACGATGTACGACGACCTCATGACCTCGACGCAGGGGTCGTTCGGCGGGCTCGGCATCGAGATTTCCGTGCGCGACAAGTACCCCACTGTGGTGTCGCCGATCGAAGGCACCCCCGCCTACAGTCAGGGAGTGCAGGGCGGCGACCAGATCATCGAGATCGAAGGCGAAGACACCTACAGCTGGACGATGGCGAAGGCCATCTCCAAGCTGCGCGGCCCCAAGGGCACGGAGGTCCATTTCAAGGTGCGCCGGGAGGGCGCGGAGCAACCCATCGACTTCTCCGTGGTCCGCGACATCATCGAGATCGAGAGCGTGCGTTACGCCTTCAAGATCGGCGACATCGGCTACGTGCGGGCGGTGAACTTCGCCCAGGACACGGCGGAGGAGCTGCAAGCGCGCCTGACGGAGCTGGAGGCCCAAGGGATCAAGGGTCTCATCCTCGACCTGCGCTACAACCCCGGCGGTCTCCTGCGGGCGGCGCGCGACGTGTCGCAGCTCTTTCTGGAGTCGGGAAAGAAGATTGTCATGACCCGCGGGCGGACGCCGCGGCAGAACTCGGATTACTACTCCACCCAACCGGCGAACAAGACCTTCGGTAGGGATTATCCCGTGGTGGTCCTGATCAACGAAGGCAGCGCCAGCGCCTCGGAGATCGTGGCGGGCGCCCTGCAGGACTGGGACGCGGCACTCATCGTGGGCGAGACCTCCTTCGGCAAGGGCTCGGTACAGACGGTCTACCCCCTGTCCGATACGGAGGCGTTGAAGCTGACCACGGCGAAGTACTACACGCCCAGCGGTCGCTGCATCCACCGGGACGAGCGCGACCACGAGCGCGAGGAAGTCGAGGTGTCCGAGGCTGGGGCGGAGGGCGAAGGCGAGGAGCACGCCACCGCGACCCGCCCGCCGATCCTGCAGCAGGACGACCGCTCGACGAAGAGCGAGGCGCCGGACACCACCACCACCTTCCGTACCGTGGGCGGGCGTCCGGTGAAGGGCGGCGGCGGCATCGTTCCCGATCTGGTGCTGACGCAGCCCAATCTCTCGGATTTCGCCGTCGACCTGGAGCGCAAGAACCTCTTCTTCAAGTACGCCATCAAGCACGTGTCGCGGCATCCGAAGTCCACCAGCACCGCGGTGACTCCTGCCATGATCGAGGAGTTCAAGAAGATGCTGACGGAGGACAAGGTCGACTACGCCCCGGCGGTCTTCCAGGAGAACTCCGAGTACATCGAGCGCGGCTTGCGGCGCGAGTTGACCCGCCGGCTGCACGGCACCAAGGCGGCCTATCTGGTGTCCATCGAGGGTGACGAGCAGCTGAAGAAGGCTCTCGACCTCTTCGCCCACGGTCACACGATGAAGGAGTTCTACGTCCTCAGCCCCGAGGAAGTCCGGGCGGTGCCGACGGATCGCATCAAGCAACTGCTGGCGACGCCGTGAGCGCCTGAACGCAAACAGTCGCACTGTAGTGGCGGGGGAGGCAGCGAGCCTCCCCCGCCGCGCTTTCAGCCGCGGACAAACCGGTCGCGGCGGTGGACGCCCTACGGACCATGGCGGCGTCCGGTGCCGGCGGCCTGTGCTATCGTCGGTGCCCGAGGAGGGGCGATGGAACTGTTGCAACGGCGGCTGCGGCAGCGGCTGGTGGCACTGGCCCCGGTGGCGAGCATCACCAACAGCATCTACCGGCGGATCTGCAAGCGTTACGGCGCCGACTACGCCGTCACCGAGCTGGTGTCGAGCGACGCCTTGAGCCGCGACAGCCTGCGGAGCTACGAGCTGGCGCGCTTCACCGAGGCCGAGCGCCCGGTGGCGGTGCAGATCTTCGGCGGCGACGCGGAGCTCATGGGGCGCGCCGCCGGGCTCGTGGCCGAGCTGCGCCCCGACGCCATCGACATCAACATGGGCTGTCCGGCGCGCAAGGTCGTGCGCAACGCCGGCGGCTCCGACTTGCTGCGCGACCTGCCACGCCTGGCGCAGGTGGTGCGCGCGGTGGTCCGCCAGGCGCCGGTGCCGGTGTCGGTGAAGATCCGCGCCGGCTGGGACGAGAGCTCGATCAACGCCGTCGAAGCGGCGCGCATCATCGAGGCCGAGGGGGCGCAGTGGATCACGGTGCACCCGCGGACCCGCAAGCAAGGCTTCGGCGGCGCGGCGCGCTGGGAGATCATCGCCGCCGTCAAGCAGGCGGTACGCATTCCGGTCATCGGCAACGGCGACATCATGGGCCCGCAGGATGCGCTGCGCATGTTCGCCAGCACCGGCTGCGATTCCGTGATGATCGGCCGCGGCAGCTTCGGGTACCCCTGGATCTTCGCGCAGGTGAAGGAGCTGCTGGCGGGAGGCGAGCCCCGCCTGCCGGCGGTCCAGGAGCGTGTGGCGATGGCGCTGGAGAACCTGCGGCTGGAACTGGAAGAAGCCCGCATGGATCCGGTGCACGTCGTGCGCCGCATGCGCAAGCACCTGGCCTGGTACGTCGCCGATCTCCCAGGCTCCAAGGAGCTGCGACCGCTCGTCTTCACCGCTGACACCTACGAGCAGGTGGAAGCCGTGCTGCGGCGCTTCGAGGCGCTGGCAGGGGTCGAGGCGGGCCGGGAGCGCAGCGTCTTCTTCGAGGGGATCAGCTGCGATGCATGAGGCGGAGCTGCAGGAACTGCTGGAAGGCGTGCGCACCGGCAAGGTCTCGAGCGCCGACGCTCTCGCCCGCTTGCGCGACCTGCCTTTCGCCGACCTCGGCATCGCCCGCGTCGACCATCACCGGCAGCTGCGCCTCGGCTTCCCCGAGGTCATCCTCTGCGAGGGCAAGACGGCGGAAGAGGTGGCGACCATCGCGGCCCACATGGCAGAGCGTGGCAGCGGCGTGCTGGGCACGCGCTGCACGCCCGAGGTCTTTGCCGCGGTGGAGCGGCGGCTGCCGCAAGCGCTCTACAACAGCCGCGGCCGCACCTTCCGCCTGCCGCCGGCGCGGCCGCGCCGGTTGCAGGGCCGGGTCGCCGTGGTGACGGCGGGGACGTCGGACCTGCTGGTGGCCGAGGAGGCCCTGGAAACGCTGCGTGCCACCGGGGTGGAAGCGCACACCCTGTACGACGTCGGCGTCGCTGGCCTGCACCGCTTGCTCGCCAGCCGCGAGCTCCTGGAAGCGAGCGACATCCTCATCGTCATCGCCGGGATGGAAGGGGCGCTGGCCAGCGTCGTCGCCGGCATCACCGGCAAGCCCACCATCGCCGTGCCCACCAGCGTCGGGTACGGGGCCAGCTTCGGCGGCCTGGCGGCTCTCCTCGGCATGCTCAACAGCTGCGCCGTGGGCGTGACCGTGGTGAACATCGACAACGGCTTCGGCGCCGCGGCGGCGGCGGCGGTGTTCCTCGGCAAGCTGCGCGGCGAGGCGACGTCATGAAGTGGTTGGTCTTCGACTGCCCCTCCGGCATCGCCGGGGACATGACGCTGGGTGCCTTGGTCGACCTCGGCGTGCCTCTCGAGGTGTTGCGCGGGGCGCTCGCGACACTGCCACTCTCGGGATACCAGCTGCGGCAGACGGCGGAGCTGCGTCACGGCATCGCGGCGACGCAAGTACACGTCGACATCGAGGCGGAGCACGGCCACGCGCACCGGCACCTCCACGACGTGCTGGGCATCCTGCGCGCCGGCCGCCTGTCGCCCCGCGCTCTGGACTGGGCTTGCAAGGTCTTCGAGCACCTGGCCCGCGCCGAGGCCTCGGTGCATCGCACCACCATGGAAGAAGTGCACTTCCACGAGGTGGGGGCGATCGACGCCATCGTCGACATCGCCGGTTCCTGCGCCGGCATCGACTGGTTGTGCACGCAGCACGGCATCGAGGGCTTCCGCGTCTCGCAGATCCGCGTCGGCCGCGGAGTCACCCGCACCGAGCACGGCCCGATGCCGGTGCCGCCGCCGGCGGTGCTGCAGCTGCTGCGCGGCTTTCCCCTGCAGTTCACCAGCACCGAGGGCGAGCGGGTGACGCCGACGGGCGCGGCCCTGCTCGCCGCGTTCGCCACGCCGCTCGGCGATACGGCCATCCGGGTCGAGGCGACGGGCTACGGTGCCGGAACCTTCCGCTTCGACGACGCCCCCAACGTCCTGCGCCTCCTCCTCTGCGCGCCGGCCCCGGTGCCGCAGCGGCCGGCGGCGCCGGAGCGGGAGCGCGGCGCGGTCGCTGGCCACGATGCCGGCAGCGTGAGCGTGGTCACGACCACTATCGACGACATGGTGCCGGAGTTCTTCGGCCACGTGATGGAAAAGCTCTTCGCCGCCGGCGCGCTCGATGTGTACTACACCCCGGTCTTCATGAAGAAGGGGCGCCCGGCGACGCAGGTCACGGTGATCGCCGAGCCGGCGGAGAGCCGGCGTCTGGCCGAAGTGCTGCTGCACGAGAGCAGCACCCTCGGCGTGCGCATCGCGCAGGAGGAGCGCCTCGAGCTGCCGCGGCGGCTGGCGACGGTGCACACCGCCTATGGGCCGATCCAGGTGAAGGTGGCAGTCCGCCCCGATGGCACGCTCCGCGCGGTGCCGGAGTACGAGAGCGTGCGCAGCGCCGCAGCCGCCGCCGGCGTGCCGCTCGGCGATGTCTACCGCGCGGCCCTGCAGGCAGAGTGGGACGGCGAGAGCGGGTCGTAGCAGTCAGGCGCTCGGCGCCCGCGATGCCCGTGGACTCGAGGCCAGGGCGCGACCCAGCGACGGGCGCGACGAGGCGAGGCGAGAATGGCGCGGCACTTCCAGGCCATGCACAGCGCGCGATGGGGTGTGCTCTGCGCCTGCTGGGCGGGGGGCATGCTGCTCTCGGGCTGTGCGGGCCCGCGTCCGCAGGTCCCGCCTCCCCCCGGCGAACCGCCGGTGCAGGAGCAGCCCCCGACCGAGCAACCGCCGCCGGCGCCGGGGGACGCGGAGGTGCAACTCGCCTTCGAGCAGGCCACCGCGTCGCTGGGGGCAGGTCGTTACAGCGAAGCGATCCCGCGCCTCTACGATGTCCTCGAGCACCGCCCGAGCCACACGGTGGCGCGCTACAACCTGGGTGTGGCGCTGCAAAGGGTCCGCCAGTGGCAGGAGGCCCTGAAGGTCCTCACCGCCGAGGGCACCGACGAGGTCCGGAAGCGCGGTCTCGCGGCGAACGTGGAAGTGCCCGAGGATGCTGACGCCGATTACGTGCACGCCCTCGGCACGGTGTTCCAGGAGCTGCGGCGCTTCGACGAGGCCATCGCCTGTTTCGATGCCGCCATCGCCCAGGACGCGAAGCACCTCAAGTCGCGCTATGCTCGGGCTCTTTGCCTGCAGCTCCGGGGCGATCTCAAGCAGGCCCGCACTGCCTGGCGCGATTACCTCGCCCGCGATCCAGACAGCTCCTGGACCGAAAGTGCCCGCAAGCACCTGGCAGAGGTCGAGTCCCGCCTTTCCACCCAGCCTCGCTGACGTTTCCCCGGGTTTCCACTGAACTTCCTCCCAGTCACGATCAGGTCACCGCCCTCAGATAACGCTTCCATGCGGCAAACATGTGCGTTTAATGAAACCGGGTCCTTGTCTTAATCGGATGCTTACAGGCCGCTGTGACACTTCTCGATGACGGCCAGCCCCGCAGGCGGCTGGCTCCCGGAAAGCAGACGATGGAAGCCGGTGCCTCGCCGGGCGGGGAGCCTCGCCGCGACGGGAGTCACCACTTCGATGGGGTGGAACCGGTGCTAGGTCGATCGGGAGCGTCGAACCAGAGGTCCGAAAAGGAGAGCCGTATGGGCAGAGCGTTCGTGGTGGTCCTGTGTCTCGTCTCGAGCTTGCTGGCGCTCGGGGCGCCGTCCTCCAGCCCAGCGCAAACCCTGAACCTCTATTACCAAGAAGCCAGCAAGGACGGCCGTGTGTACGTCTTCAACACCGCGGCGCGGTACAAGACCTGGCAGGAGGGCGGCGAGATGGGGACGGCCCTCATCCTGGTGGGCCGCGGCGCCAACGGCGAGACCGTGGTGGCGGAGAACGAAACGGCCGCCGACCTCTACTTCTTCAAACACGACCTGCCGGGCTACGAGCGGCCGGCGCCGAAGCCGGAGAAGCCCTTCGACGAGAGGGTTTTCTACAAGGACGGCAAGACCAACTTCGTGATGAAGGCCGGCACGGTGCAGCTCTCCACCCACATGCAGGCGCGCTACACCTACCTCGACCGGTTGCAGAACGACCGCGGCAGCTTCCGTATCCGCCGCATGAAGAGCGTCGTCGAGGGCAACACCTACGGGGGCACCTGGCGGTTCAAGTTGCAGGCCAACTGGGTGGGGGGGAATGTGGTGAACAGCGCCACCGTCAGCGCCAGCAACGACACGACCAAGCCGCTCAGCGAGCGGGTGACGCTCAGCACCACCGCCACCCGCGGCACCATCCTCGAGGACGCCGAGCTCTGGTTCGCCAAGTTCCCGCTGGCGACGGTGTGGATCGGCCAGGGCAAGGCGTACTTCGGCCGCCAGGAGCTCATCTCCGACGGCAAGCTGCACTTCGTCGACCGCTGGGTCGGCAACGCCCGTTTCGCCCCGAGCCGTGACCAGGGGATCGGCCTCATCGGCGCCAATGGGACCAAGAAGTACGAGTACAACCTCGGGCTCTACAACGGGAATCTGATCAATCAGACGCTGAACGACAACGTCGAATACATGTACGTCGGCCGCCTGGTGTGGACTCCTTTCGGCGAATACAAGCTCGAGGAGAGTGCGCACGACTATCCCGAGACGCCCAAGCTCCTTCTCGGCGCCGCGGGCTTGAACAACACCCTCACGCGCGGGCAAACCGACACCGACATCTGGCGCGTCGGCGGCGAGCTGGCCTTCAAGTGGCACGGCTTCAACAGCAGCGGGGAGTACTACTACGAGGACGCCGAGATCAGCCCCCGGACCACGGTCGCCCGCGGCTACTACGTGCAAGCCGGCTGGCTGTTCCCGAACCGCAAGTTCGAGCTCGCCGGCCGCTACGCACACGTCGACGACGAGCTCCTGATGCTCACCATCTCGGACCTCAACCGGAACCCGCTGGCGGAGCTGCGGGAGTATGGCGCCTGCGCCAGCTGGTACTTCGACAAGCACACGCACAAGATTCAGGCGAATTGGCTCCGCTTCGAGGACACCCTCGCCGACCAGCACATCGACGAATACGCCATGCAGCTGCAGCTCGTCTTCTGAAAGCAGTTCGCAGCGGCGGCAAGCAGCGGAAGGGCGGGAAGAGACGGCCGGTCAGGGCCGCCTCTCCCGCGCTTCCTTGCGCAGGATCGTCACGTGCCGCCACACCCAGTAGATAGCGCCGGCAAGGAGAAGGGCGCCGATCACCAGGTCGGCGCCGTGGAAGTATTTGCGCAGCGTATTCCAGTTCTCGCCCAGAACCTTCCCCACCCAGGCGAGGAGGGCGCAGAAGGGCAGGGAGCCCAGGAAGGTATAGAGGAGGAAGGGCAGCATGGGCATGCGCGCCACGCCGGCGGGGAAGGAAATGAAGGTGCGCACCACCGGCAGGAGGCGGCTGACGAAGATCGCCGCGTGGCCGTACTTGGCGAACCAGCGGTCGGCCAGATCCAGGTCGTGCCGCGTCACCAGGACGAAGCGGCCGTAGCGTTCGATGAAGCCGCGGCCGGCATAGGCTCCCAGGTAGTAGGCGGCCACCGACCCCACCACGCAGCCGAAAGCCCCGGCCACGGAGACCCACCAGAGCGAGAAACGACCGGTGAAGACGAGGTAGCCCGAGAAGGGCATGATGATCTCGCTCGGCAGCGGGATGCAGGCGCTCTCGATCGCCATGCAAACCACGACGCCGGCGTAGCCCAGCGTCGAGATCACCGTGACCACGAAGTGGCCGAGGGTCTCGAGGATGTGATGCATCGGGCTCCCGTCGTGCGGCGCCGCGCGCCGCCGGGCGCCGAGCGCAAGGAAGGCGCGATCTCCCAGGAACTGGATGACCACGGGTCACCATCCAGGTCGCGCATGGTGCGAAGGAACTGGTTTTCGAGTCAAGGAGATTGCGACACGGTGCGGTGGGTCGTAGCCTACGAAGGTCGAAGACTTGCCGCCCGACGCGATTCCTGTGCAAGGCCCGGCGACCACGACGAGGGCTCCGCATGATCGAAGTGCACGACGTGAGCGTCGAGCTCCCGGGTCGGCCGCAGCCGGTCCTGGACGGCGTCAGCTTCCGGCTGCAAGCAGGGGAGCGCGTGGCGCTCCTCGGCGGCAACGGCAGCGGCAAGACGACCCTGGCGCGCTTGCTCAACGGCACGGTGCTGCCGAGCCGGGGGCGCGTGCTGGTGCACGGTTTCGACACCCGTGATCCCAGCGCCCGCTTCGAGGTGCGCCGCCACGTCGGGCTCCTCTTCCAGGATCCGGATCACCAATTCGTCACCACGACGGTGGAGCGCGAGATCGCCTTCGGCCTGGAGAACCTGAACGAGCCCACCCCGCGCATGCATGCAGCGGTGCGCGGCGCCCTGGAGGATTTCGATCTGCGCGGGCGGGAGCAGGCGCCGCCGCACGAGATGTCCGGCGGCGAAAAGGCCCGCTTGGCGCTGGCCTGCGTCTGGGTCATGGGCCCGAGCGCGCTCGTCCTGGACGAAACGGATTGTCTCCTCGACCGGCGCAGCACCGAACGCCTCTGGCGCCAGGTCGACGACCTGCCGGCAGACACGGCATTGCTGCGCGTGACCACCGATGCGGAGTTGGCCGCCTCCAGCCCTCGGGTTCTCGTTCTCCACGAAGGCCGGTTGGTGGCGGAGGGCCCCCCGGATGCGGTCTTCGCCCACCTGCCGCCGGAGGTGGTGGCGCGCGTCGGCCTGCCGCTCGTCTGGCGTTTGGCAGAAGAACTGGTGCGCGCCGGCCGCTTGCACCGCGCCACGGTTTCCTTGGATCGCGTGCTGACCGGTCTCGGCGTGCCGGGCCCCGGGGGAGGTGCGGCGTGAGGTCCGACCCGGAGCTGCTCCTGCAGCTGCGCGCCGTCGAGGTCGCCTATGACGCGGGGCTGCCGGAGAAGAACCTGGCGCTCCGTGGCGTCAGCTTCGACCTGCACCACGCCGATCGTCTCGGGCTCATGGGACGCGCCGGGTCCGGCAAGACCACCTTGCTGCACGTGTGCGCGCGCCTGGTGGAAGCCAACGCCGGGAGCGTGCACGCACCGCAGCAGCGCGAGCCGAGTCTGGTCTTTCAGTTCCCGGAGCACCAGCTCTTCGCGGAGACCGTGGCGGAGGACGTGGGCTACGGCCTGCGGCAAGGCGGGGTAGCTCCCGGCGAGATCCGGACCCGGGTGGAACAGGCGCTCGAGGATGTCGGCCTGGCCGCAGCCGAGTTCGCCGCCCGCCCGCCATTTCATCTGAGCGGGGGGGAGAAGCGGCGCGTCGCCCTGGCCGGGGCGCTGGCGCAGCAACGCGGTCTCGTGCTCCTCGACGAACCGACCCTCGGTCTCGACGCGGAGGGAATCGAGCGTCTCCGTGCCATCCTCGAACGCATGCACGCCCGCGGCGTGGCCTACTGCGTCGCCTCCCACGATGCCGACTTCGTGGCCGCCACCTGCACGCGCCTCGTGGTGCTCGACGCCGGGCGCGTGGTGTTCCAGGGACCGACCGAAGAGTTCTGGGGCGACCCCCAGCTGGTGGAAACCTGCGGCGTGCGCCTGCCGCGCACCGCCGCATTGGCGCAGACCTTGCGCGGTTACGGCGTCCTGGGCCTGCCGCCGCAGCCCGATCTGCGTCGCATCGCCGCCGCACTCCTCGCCCTCTGGCATCGTCCCGGAGCGCACTCCTGAACAAGCGGCGAGCGCACCCGCGCGCAGCCGAGCGGCGTTGCCCGCCCGGGCACGCTCTGTTAAACTCGCAACGTCAAGATTCGCCCCGATCTCCCCCACGCCCCGCACCCGTGCGGCGGGCCCCCTGCCGTCGCGTCGAGGTGGGGAGGGGGAGCACGCTCCGAAGCAGGAGGTTGCAACATGCGTCTTCGCTATCGCTCGATCCTGCTGGTGCCGGCCTGCCTGGCGGCCTTCGCCAGCCTGGCCTCCGGCCAAATCCTCATCAACGAGATCCGCACCGACAACACCGGAACCGACACGGATGAGTACTTCGAGCTCGTCGGCCCGGCGAATACGCCGCTCACGGGCTACACCTACGTCGTCCTCGGCGATGGCAGCAGCTCCAGCAACAGCGGTGGTTGCAGCGGCGTCATCGAGAGCTTCGCGGACCTGAGCAGCTTCTCCATCCAGGCCGACGGCTACTTCGCCGCCCGCAACAGCGCCGCGACGCCCGTGCTGACCGGCTACGATGCGTCGATTGCCCTGGCGTTCGAGAACACCGACAACGTGACCCATCTGCTGGTGACGGGGTTCACCGGGTCGTTGACCCAGGACCTGGATACGAACGACGACGGCGTCCTGGACGTCACGCCCTGGACCTCGATCGTGGACAGCATCGGTCTGTCGAAGGGAAGCGCTTACAACTGCCCCGTGAGCGGCGCCAACGAAGAATACCTGTACACGCCGAACGTGGTCGGCCCCGATGGCTCCTTCGTCCCCGGCATGGTGCGCCGCTGCAGCACCGGCCTGGTGATCGGGCCGTTCGGCTCCCTCACCATCGACACTCCCGGCGCGGTGAACAACTGCACGGTGGCGGTCACCCCCGCGCCATGGAGCCAGGTGAAGGTTCTCTTCCGCTGAGTTCGCGTGACCAAGGATCGACCGCGGCCTCCCTCCGCTCCCGGGCGGGGGGAGGCC
This sequence comes from Candidatus Krumholzibacteriia bacterium, assembly GCA_035649275.1. NCBI lineage: Bacteria > Candidatus Krumholzibacteriota > Candidatus Krumholzibacteriia > Candidatus Krumholzibacteriia bacterium. Next base: position 10,180 of record DASRJW010000118.1, on the reverse strand, counting down.
TTTCTGTTTTCAGCGCGGTTCCGGGCTCAGCCGGAGCAGCACCAGTGCATCGCTGGAGTGAAGCTCCGCCGTCGCTCCGGCACCGCGACCCGACACCGCGCTCACGAGCAAGCGCAAGCGCAAGCCCTCGCCTTCGGCATCGATCGTCAGTGGGAGTGGCCGACCTTTTCCTCCCGCCGGGGTCGTCGTCATGGCCGTCCTCGCCTGCACGAGCAGCGAATCGTGGGAGATCTCCAGAATGGGCCGCCCGCGCAGGGACACGACGGTGCGTGACGGCGCCGTCTGGGGCGCGAAGGCCAGAGTGTCCGGCCCCAGCGGCAGGTCGACTCGGGCCACGAGGTCGAGGCGCCCCAGCCACTCGTACCCGTCGAGAGGGACGGCCTGCTGGCTCAAGTCGGCGAAGTACGACACCTGACCCTCCGGAGTCTCCTGCCAGCGTTCCACGTAGGCCACGCCTATCCGGTCCATGACGGCGTGTGCCGCCGGATGATCGGTGGCGCGTGCGGGCGCATCCGCGCGCAGAGCAACCTCCGCCGCCTGGCGCAGCGCGGCCGCGATGCGCCCGAGGGAGCTCGCGCCGTGCGTGTCGATGAGGTAGCGGAGCACGGCGCTCATCTCGCGGCGAGCCTCGAAGCCGACCTCGCCCGCCGGCGGTTGCAGACGGGACTCCGTCAGCATCTCGTGGCCGCGGAGGAGATGGCGCAAACGGGTGAGTTGACTGAGCCGCGAGACCGAGTACGCGGACCAAGGACCGACGAAGGTCAGCAGCGCCAGCGCGCCGAGGGTCGTAGGGATGACGCGAATGTTGCGTGAGCCGGTGAAGCCGTAGTAGAGCGCGATCCCTGCCAACCACAGCGCCACGATGGTGAGGAAATAGCGCGGCTCGGTCAGCCCGTATTGATCGACGCGCAGCCAGATGGCCATGAGCAACATGGCGATGGAGGGCAGCAGCGCCACATAGAACCAGCGGCCGTAGTTGTCCACCCAGCGGCTGTCGGAGCGCTCGCGCACGGGATGCACCAGCAAGAGCGCCAGCGTGCCGGCAGCCGCCACGCTGGAGACGAGGTAGCCGATCCAACCGCTCGGCCAGGTCCGTGTGACCAGGACGCGCACGAGGTAGGCGGTGAGAATCATGAGATACACGGTCACGACGGGAATCAGGATGAACTGAGCGAAAACCTTGATGCCCCCGGGATAATCCTCGCGCGCCTCGAGCGCATTCAGGTCGCGAGGCAAGCCTCCCAAGAAGAACCAAGGATGGAAGACGAGGCCAATCACAATCCACATCCGGGCGTACCAGTCCTCATCGACACGGACACCGAAAAGGTTGTCGATGGCGAGCAAGGCGATGGCGAGGCCGCCGAAGAGGACGCCGGCGAACAAGGCGGCGGTCAAGAAGCGTAGGAACTGGATGCGATTGTACTGCCAGAAGCCACGCTGCGCCGTGGTGCCGAGGTAAGGCAGCGTGGCCGCCAGCAGGTGCAGCGCCACGCTCAGCTGAGCGAAGCGAAGGGTGCGGGTCGTCTCCGTCCAGGTGCCGGAAGCCCACCAGAAGCCCACGGGGAGCAGGAGCGCCGTGAGCCCGACCAGCGTGCGCGTCGCCCGCCGCCAACCAGCGCGCTCCCCGGTCGTCGCGACCGCGGTGAGCAAGGGGAGTCCGAGGAGCGCCGCCAGCAGCCCGCGTAGGCGCAGCGTATCGTCCCCGGAATGACCGACCAGCGCCAGCGCGTACCCGGCCGCCACGCACGCGGCGAAGAGCACCAACGGGAAACGTACGAGCGTTTCCCGCGCCCGTGCCGCCGCCTCCTGCAGGGAAATCAGCCGCACCTTGAGCCTCGCGTCCGCACGACCGGCCGCGAAGGTGGGGCAAGCCCTCCGAGCCTGGCAAGATGATTCGCCGCTTCCGAGTACACCGCCCTTGCCATGCTCGGCCCGTCCGTTGTAGATTCAAGGAGCTGGAGACGCCCGCGGTCCCTGGCACGCCGAGCACCTTTTAACTTGGTCCTGCGAGGCTAGGAAAGGTCATGAAGGCGCCAGCCTGCACGCAAAGGAACCTCTCGCCACAACCCTCCCTCCGGGAGGGATTTTTTTCTGCCCCCGACCCATCCCGGATCCCCCTGCTCCAAGGAGAGCGACGTGTCTGATTTCGTCGCCAAGGCGGCCATCATGGACGCCGAACAGATGCAACGGGCCGTGCAACGCATCGCCCACGAGATCATCGAGCGCAACGGCGGCTCGGACAGCCTGGTCATCGTCGGCATCCAGCGCCGCGGCGTGCAGCTGGCCGAACGCATCGCTGCCGCCATCGTGCGCTTCGAACACTGCAACCTCCCGGTCGGAACGCTGGACATCACCCTGTATCGCGACGATCTGACCACGCTCGGCCCGCAGCCCCGGGTGGGCGAGACCCGCATCCCCGTGGACATCCACGAGCGCAACGTGGTCCTGGTGGACGACGTCCTCTACACCGGGCGCACCGTACGCGCCGCCCTGGACGAGCTGATGATGGACTTCGGCCGGGCGCGCTCGATCCAGCTCGCCGTCCTCGTCGACCGCGGGCACCGGGAGCTGCCCATCCGCGCCGATTACGTGGGCAAGAACGTGCCGACCTCGAAGCGCGAGATCATCAAGGTCCAGGTGCGGGAGATCGACGGCACCGACCAGGTTCTCGTGGGGGAGATGAAGACATGATCCCACCGCGCAAGCATCTGCTCGGCCTGGAAGGCATGGACGCCCGGGAGATCCACGGGATCCTCGACCTGGCCAGCAGCTTCGAAGAAATCCTCGAACGCCCAGTGAAGAAGGTGCCGACCCTGCGCGGCCGCACCATCGTCAATGCCTTCTTCGAGCCCTCCACCCGCACCCGCGTCAGCTTCGAGCTGGCGCAGAAGCGCCTCTCTGCCGACGTGGTGAACATCTCCAGCAGCGGCAGCAGCCTCTCCAAAGGGGAGACGTTGCGGGACACGGTGGCCAACCTCGAGGCGATGAAGATCGACATGCTCATCGTGCGGCACGGCACCTCCGGGGTCCCGCACATGCTCGCCGAGCACACGGTGGCCTCGGTGGTGAATGCCGGGGACGGCCAGCACGAGCACCCGACGCAAGGACTGCTCGACCTCTATACGATGCGCGCGCGTCTGGGCGACCTGGCGGGCCGCCGGGTCACCATCGTCGGCGACATCGCCCACAGCCGGGTGGCGCGCTCCAACCTCTGGGGCCTGCGGGCGCTGGGGGCGCACGTCACCGTCTGCGGGCCGCGTTCGATGATGCCGAAGAGCGTCGAGGATCTGGGCGTGCAGGTGGAGTACGACCTGCGCCGGGCGGTGCGCGACGCCGATGCCATCAACGTGCTCCGCATCCAGTTCGAGCGCCACGGCACGCCGAACTTCCCGAGCCCGCGGGAGTACATGCGCCTCTTCGGGATCAGCAACGAGGTCCTGCGCGGGACCCAACCGGAGTGCTTCGTCATGCACCCGGGGCCGATGAACCGGGGAGTCGAGATCGCCTCCGACGTGGCCGATGGGTCGCGCCAGGTGATCCTGCAGCAGGTCACCAACGGCGTCGCCGTGCGCATGGCGGTGTGCTACCTCTTCGCGGGCGGCGCCGGCCCGGCGGCAGAGGAGAGCGAGCGCGCGGGCGGCGAGGCGGCGGCGGCCACGGGGACAGCGCGGCGCCTGCACGCCACCAGCGCCTAGAGTTTTCCTGAGCTCCTTCGCGAGTCCAGCCTCGCCAAGAAGCTCGAGCCGAAGGAGAAGGGATGCACCTGGAGAGCGAAACGCTGCCGGGGGAATACGTGCTGAGCGGTGCCATCCTGCTCGATCCGGAGAGCCGGCGGCAGGGGCCAGGCGAGATCTGGATCCGTGACGGCGGGATCGTCGAAGTCGTCTTCGCTGGCCAGAGCAGCGCCGCCGCGACGGTGCCGCGAGTGCCTTGCCGCGGCTTGGCTCTCGCCCCGGGTTTCGTCGATCCGCACGTACACTTCCGCGAGCCTGGACAGGAATACAAGGAAGACATCGAGTCGGGCAGTCGCGCCGCCGCGGCGGGCGGTTTCACCAGCGTGATCATGATGCCCAACACGCTGCCGCCCCTGGATCATGCCGGCGTGGTGCAGACGGTGTTGCGTCGCGGCCGTGAGGTCGGCCACTGCGACGTGCACGCCGCCGGGGCCCTGACGCTCGGGCGTGCCGGGCAGGAACTGGCGGAGTACGAGGACTTGCGGCAGGCCGGCGTGGTCGCCCTCACCGATGACGGCAGCCCGGTGGAGAGTGCTGCGCTCATGCGTCACGCCTTGGAGCACGCCGCCATGCTGGGCCTGGTGGTCATCGCCCACTCCGAGGAGAAGTCCTTGGCCCATGGCCGCCACATGCACGAGGGCACCTGGTCGACGCAGCTCGGCATTCCCGGCATCCCCGCCGCGTGCGAGGAAATCGGCGTGGCCCGCGACGTCCTGCTGGCGCGGGAGACCGGTGCGCCGCTGCACGTCGCGCACGTGTCGACCCGCGGCGCCGTGGACATCCTGCGGCTCGCCAAACACACCTGGAAGGTCGACGTCACCGCCGAAGCCACGCCCCATCACCTGGAGCTCACCGACCGCGAGCTGGTGGGTTATTCGGCCAACTTCAAGATGAACCCGCCACTGCGGAGCGAATCGGACCGGCAGGCAGTGCTCGAAGGCCTCGCCGACGGCAGCATCGACATGCTCGCCACCGATCACGCCCCGCACGCTCCGGACGAGAAGGAGCTGGAGTTCGATCGTGCCCCAGTGGGCGTGATCGGTCTGGAGACGGCATTCGCCGTGGCTCACACCGGTCTCGTGAGCAGCGGGCGCCTGCAGCTCCTCGATCTGGTGCAGAGAATGAGTCTGGCACCGGCTCGCCGCTTCGGTCTGGAGGCAGGGCGGCTCGTGGCCGGCGCACCGGCCAGCTTCGCCCTCATCGATCCCGAAGCACGCTGGTTGGTGGGGGCGGAATCCTTGCGCTCCCGGGCGCGGAATTCGCCCTTCCTCGGGCGGACGCTGCGAGGCCGCGTCCAGGCCACCATCTACCGCGGCCGGCTGGTGCATCGGGCGCCGGAGCCCACGCCGTCGCTGGCCCGGGGCGGTTGACGCCGCGGCAGAGCCCTTGCATCTTCGATCGTGCCCGCGCCGGTCGCCCCAGGAGAATGCATGCACGACGCCCCCCGGCCGCGCCGCCCGCGAGCCCGCCGCGCCCTGGCGCCCCTCCTGGCCTTCGCCCTCGGCGGTTGCGCCTACTTCAACACCTTTTACAACGCCAACAAGCTCTTCGAGGATGCGGAGAGCATCCGCACCGCGAAGGGGAGTTCCGCCGAGAAGGCGGCGGCCCAGTACGACGCGTGCATCAAGAAGTGCCACGATCTGCTGCGCTACCACTCGAAGAGCAAGTACGTGGATGACGCCCTCTACATGATCGGTGTCAGCCATTTCCATCGCGCCGAGTACGTGCAGGCGCAAGGCTCGCTGCGCGATCTCCTGGATCGCTTCCCCAACACGAAGTTCGCCGAAGGCGCCTGGTTCCATCTCGGCCTGGCGTCGCTGGCGCAGGGCGATGCCGCCGGGGCCGCCGCCGCCTTCGAGAATCTGGAGCGCAACTATCCCAACAGCCCCTACCGCGTCGAGGCGGCTTACCGCGCGGCGGAAGCGGTGCTCGACGCCAAGGACAGCGAGAGCACGCGGCAAGCCTTGCGGCAGTTCATCCAGGAGAATCCGCATAGCCGCCACGTGAGTGCGGCGCGGTTGCGCATCGCGGACACGTATTACGACGACCTGCATTTCCCGGAGGCGCGGGCGGAATACCAGCAGGCCCTGACGCTCGAGCTCACCGAGGAACAGCGCTTCGAGGCGGAGCTGCAGATCTCGCTCACCAAACGCGACGAGGCGGAGCTGATTCTCGCCGATCCGGCTCTGTACACCGAGCAGGACCTGCCCTCGGGACTGCGGGTGCAGATGCAGGAGGCGCTGGCGGACACCGCCGCGGCGCCGTCGTCGGCTGCGGCCACCGCCCTGCCGGAATCGTTGCAGGCGCAGCGGCAGCAGGCGATGAGCTTGCTCGCCGAGGCGGAGGTCGAACTCGAGCGCCTGCGCAAGCGGGCGACGAAGTTCAACGCCGATCCACTCCTCCGCATCGAGCGCGCCGTGACCCTGGCCTGGCTCGGCAAGCCCGAGGAAGCTCTGGCGGACCTGGATCAGGTGGCGCGCACCGACCCGCGCGGCGAAACCGGTTCGCGAGCGCAGTACGAGATCGGCGAGATCCACCGTCGCTTCGGGCGCTGGAGCAAGGCGCAGGAATCCTACGATCTGGCCCAGCGCGGTCAGGGGACGAGCGCGAGCCCGATCGTCGAGCGCGCCAAGAAGAAGAGCGCCGCCATTCGGGCGCGCACGGCGGCCATGGAGCAGCTGCGCCCGGCGGCGGAGGTGCAGCGTCGCTGGCGCGTTTCCCGGGGGCTGGAGCCGCCACGTCAGGGCGAGGCGGATCCGCGCTCCGGACCGGACTCGCTACGCAGCCTGGTGGAGATCGAAACACGCTTCGAAGACCTGGCGGGACACCTGCTGCGTGTGGCCGAGATCGACCTCTTCGAGCTGGAGCAGCCCTGGCTGGCGCTGCGCGAGTGCCAGCAGCTCCTGGCGGACTACCCGCGCAGCGGTTCGGCCCCGAGAGCGGCTCTCGGGATCGGCTGGATCTACGACCGCTACCTCTCCGAGCCGGGTCTGGCCATCGGCGCCTATGACCGGGTGACGCAAGAGTACCCCGGGTCGCCGCAGGCGCAGCGCGCCGCGGATTTCGCCGCCGCCCTGCGCAACCCGGGAGCGGCGGTGCCCGACGCGAGCGGTGTCCTGCCGGAGGCGAGGGGGGAAGCGTTCACCGACACGGCGGGAGCTTCGGTATTCTCTCCCGGCGACAGCACGGCAGCAGCCCCCGGTGACACGACCGCAGCTCCGGTCGACACCACGAGCGCCGCCGCGCCCGTCGATAGCACGGCCGCCGCAGCGAAGGACACCACCTCCGCGGCGCCTCCCGACACCTCGCTCTCGCCCTGACCGGAGGTACCATCATCGCGGCGACGCTGCTCGAGAACCGGCCGCTCTGCGGCGGCTCCCACTTGCTCCGCCTCGAAGACGCGGCCGCACGCGTCGCAGCCCCGCGCTCGCGCCCCGGGCAATTCACCATGCTCCTGGCCCAGCCCTCGCTGCACCTCATCCGCCGGCCCATGAGCATCCACGACGAGGGCGATGGCTGGCGGAGCTACATGGTGAAGCCCGTGGGTCACGCTTCGGGCGAGCTGGTCGCACTCCGGCCCGGGGACCGAGTCGAGGCGAGTCCACCCTTCGGCAATGGTTTTCCGGCGCCGGCGGACCTGGGCGGCGGTCCGCTTCTCCTCGTGGGCGGCGGTTTCGGCATCGCCCCGTTGCATTTCCTGGCGCGCCGGCTCGACGCCCTGTCGCCGTCGATGGAGTACACCATCCTCTACGGCGGCCGCAGCTCCCGCGACGTCGAACTCGACGCCGTGGCCGGTGTGCGCGGCGAGATCCTTCCCAGCACCGACGACGGCTCGCTCGGCTTCCACGGCACCTGCGTCGATCTCTGTCGCGATCTGCTGCGCCGGCTGGGAGCGAAGGCGCGGCAGGCCACGGTGCTCACCTGCGGTCCCCCGGCGATGATGGCGGCTCTGCACCTGGCGGTCCGCGATCTCGTGCGCGACGTGTACCTCTCGCTCGAGGAGGTCATGGCTTGCGGCGTCGGCGTGTGCATGGGCTGCGTGACACGTACCCGCAACGGCACCGTGCCGATTTGCACCCACGGACCGGTGTTCCGCGGCGCCGACCTGGTCGGGATCGATGGAGGGCGCGAGCATGTCTGAGTACACCGTCCGCCTCGGTCCGGCCCGCTTCGCCAATCCGTACTTCGCCGCCTCGGGTTGTTTCGGCTATGGCCTCGAGTACGCTGCCTTCCTCCCGCCCAGCGAGTTCGGTGCGGTGGTGACGAAGACGGTGACCGCGCTGCCTCGCACCGGGAACCCCGTACCGCGTTTGCAGGAGACGCCGTCGGGCCTGCTCAACTCCATCGGCCTGCAAAATGTCGGCCTCGATGCCTACTTGCGCGAAAAGCTGCCGGCCCTGGTGGCGGCGGGTGGCGTGCCCTTCGTCAGCATCGCTGCCGAGACGGTGGAGGAGTACGCGCGGATGGCCGAGCGACTGGCCGAGCACGAGGCCGTGCGCGCCGTCGAGGTGAACCTGGGCTGTCCCAACGTGGACACCGGTGGGGACCGCGACGCCGCGGAAGCGCGGGCGGTGGAACGTTTCACCCGCACGGTGAAGGAGCGTTTGCGGGACCGGGCGGTGGCGATCAAGCTGACGCCGAACGTGACCGACATCGTGCACTTGGCCCGCGGCGCCGAGCAGGGTGGCGCCGACGCCGTGGTCGCCATCAACACGCTGGCAGGGATGGACATCGATCTCCAGCGCCGCCGGCCGACCTTCGCCCGCGTGCGCGCCGGGCTCTCGGGCCCCGCCATCTTCCCCGTGGCGCTACTCAAGGTCTGGGAGATCGCCGGGGCCGTGCGCATCCCGGTGGTCGCCGTGGGCGGCATCGCTTCGGCGCAGGAGGCTCTCAAGTTCTTCATGGCGGGAGCCACGGCCGTGCAGCTCGGCACAGTGCTCTATTCCCGGCCGACGCTTCTCGCCGAGGTGAAGGCTGGCGTGCGTGCGTTTCTGGAGGAAAGGGGCCTTTCCCACCCGCAGCAGCTGCGACTGCAGCCCGATCCGGCCATCCTGATCGCCGACGGAAGCGACCGGATCACCTGAACGCCGTACACTTCCTGGGGTAGATGCCCCAATTCATCTCTTCTTGCTTCCAATTCCTCCCCAGACCGGGGTCGGTGATCCCGGCGATGGCGCATCCCGCCGTGAAATGGCGCGCCGATCTTGAGGGGTGCGACCAGAACCGCTAAGCTTGAGATCGCACAGGTATCGTCAACACATCGGTCGCTCTCGTTCCTGCCCGCCAAGGGATGGCTCGATGGGCGTCGTGTCGTTCCCCTCGGCCCTAGCGCCGTTGCCTCGGACATCCATGCGCCCATTCCGCCAGCTCCTCCCGGGCCCGACCCTCCTCCTTTCCCTCTTCCTCGCCGTTCTCCTCGGCGGGAGCGGCTTGCACGCCGCTTGGGCCGCGGTCCGCGTCGCCGTCATCGCCGACTACGGCGACAACAGTCCCAATGAAGCCGCCGTCGCCGATCTCGTCCACAGCTTCGTCCCGGACATCGTGGTCACCGCGGGGGACAACAGCTACGACGCCGGTCCCATCGACACGAACATCGGCAAGTACTACTCCCGGTACATCGGGAATTACAGCGGCGGCTTCCCGCCGGGGTCTTCGATCAACCGCTTCTTCCCCTGCCTTGGCAACCACGACTACGGCGATGGTGGGGGAGTGAACGCCTACCTGAACTACTTCGCCCTGCCCGGGGCCTCGGTCCAGAGCTCGAACACCTCGGGGAACGAGCGCTACTACGACTTCGTCTACGGACCGATCCACTTCTTCGCCATCAACAGCAACCCCGAGGAGCCCAACGGCAGGGACAGCACTTCGGTGCAGGCGCAATGGCTGCGCTCGCAGCTGGCCGCCTCCAACGCCCCCTGGAAGATCGTCTACTTCCACCACACGGCGTACTCGAGCGGCGAGCACGGCGGAGCCCTCCCCATGCGCTGGCCCTTCCGGCAGTGGGGGGCGGACGCCGTGATCGCGGCGCACGATCACGATTACGAGCGCTTCCTTTTCGACGGCTTCCCGTACTTCGTCGTCGGCATCGGGGGCTCCGGCCTGCGCGGCTTCCGCACCACGCAACCGGGCAGCGCCGTGCGGTACGCCGCCAACTTCGGCGCCATGCTGATCACGGCGGACGCCGGGGAGCTCAGCTTCGACACCTTCTCCATAGCCAGCGGCAACCCCCTGGTCGACTCGTACACCCTCTTCGGCGAAGGGTCGGTGCCACAACTCACCGTCTCACCGCTGCAATACCAGTTCGCCAGCGTCACGGTCGGCGCCATGGCGCTCACGAGCTTCGGCCTCCGCAACGACGGTGATGTGACCCTGAACGTGCAGTCGATCGCCTTGGCCGGTCCTCACGCGGGGGAGTTCAGCGCCGAACGGGGTGCCGACGTCATGCC
>DASRJW010000117.1 GCA_035649275.1 Candidatus Krumholzibacteriia bacterium | reverse complement strand
GGCCCGACGCGCGCTGGCGCAAGCAGCCCGGCGATCCGGCCCGGCTCGCGGCGCTCCAGGCCGAGCTCCTCGAAGCCGCGGCGGTCCACGTGCGTCCGGGCGGACTCCTGGTCTATAGCGTCTGCAGCTTCGAACCGGAGGAGACCGAGGCCGTGGCCAGCGCTTTCAGCGCGCAGCATCCGGAGTTCGCCCTCGAGTCGGGGCCGGCGGCGCCGGAGTTGCGTTCCGGTCCGGGGATTCTGTATCTGTTGCCGCAGCGTCACGGCGTGGACGGCGGTTTCGTCGCCCGTTGGCGCCGCGCTCCCTGAGGAGTGTGCATGCGCCGTTTCCTGATTTTGCTCGCCGCTCTGGCCGGTGCTTTCGCCCTGGGTGTCCTCGTTTTCAACACCATCGTCATGCCGCGCTTCGTCCAGCACGGCGCCATGGTCACCGTCCCCGAATTGGTCGGGCTCGGTCTCGAGGAAGCGCAAGCTGTCTGCACCAAGCTCGGTTTGCAACTCCGCGTGGAGGATCGGCGCCACGCTGACGGTGTCCCCAACAATCAAGTGCTGGTGCAGATCCCCGCCGCCGGTGGCGTGGTGAAACCGGGGCGCACGCTCCGCGTGCACGTGAGCCTCGGCACCGAGCAGGTGAGCCTCCCCGACGTGCGCGGCTTGTCGCTGCGGCAAGCCACCTTGCAGCTCGAGAACGCCCATCTCAGCGTCGGCCGCATCTCCAAGGTCTACGCCCGCCAGGATGCGGACGCCGAGGGCCAGGTGGTGCAGGCGATGCGCCCACGCCCCGGCGAGCCGGTGACGAGCGGTGGCAAGGTGGATCTCGTCGTCGCCACCAGCGGTCACCCGGAGCCATTTCTCGTCCCGGACTTCGGCGGGCGTTCCTTGGAGGAAGCGCGCAAGCAGATCGAAGCCCAGGGCTTCCGCGTCGGCCGGGTCACCTATCGCAGCAAGGCCGGAGCCTATCCTGGTACGGTGCTGGAGCACTTCCCGGCGGCGGGTGCGCTCATCATGCGGGGAGAATCGATTGACCTCGTGGCGTCCACACCCGACTGACACCCCCGCTGTGGCGCCGTCGCTCCTCGCCGCCGACTGGAGCCGCATCGACGCAGAGGTTGCCGCGGTCGAAGCGGCCGGCGCCGACCTCCTGCATCTGGACGTGATGGACGGACAGTTCGTCGACAACATCACTATCGGCCCCGTGGTCATCCGCGGCCTGCGCCAGATGACACGGCTCTACCTCGACGCCCACCTCATGGTCCAAGAACCTGGGCGCTACGTGGAGGCCTTCCGCGCCGCTGGTTGCGACGGCATCACCGTGCACGCCGAAGCGGCGGCGGACGTGGGTGGCACGCTGGAAGCAGTGCGCCGGAGCGGCGCGCGGGTGGGTCTGGCACTCAATCCCGCCACCCCGCTCGCTCCTTTCACCGCTCACCTCGCCAGCATCGACCTGCTCCTGGTGATGAGCGTGCAGCCCGGCCACGGCGGCCAGGCCTTCCGCCCGGAAGTCCTGTCCAAGGTAGAAGAGGCGGTGCGCTGGCGCCGTGAGCGCGGCCTGGCTTTCGCCGTCGAGATGGATGGCGGCATCGATGCAGAGACCGCGATCCTGGCGCGCCGGGCCGGTGTGGACGTCCTCGTGGCCGGGACCGCCATCTTCCGCCGGCCGCCCTACGGGGCGCGCATCGAGGCGCTCCGCGCCGCCGGGAGCGGACTTTCCGCTTGAACCTGCCTGCGGGCGCCGCTACCCTGAAGCGTTTGCGGCCGCTCGAGTCCGACCTGCACACCAATCCGAGGCACTCGTGTTCGAGGTCCTGAGTCAACGTCTGGATGGCGTCTTCCGCCGCTGGCGCGGCGAGGCGCTCCTCAGCGAGACGAACATCGCCGAGAGCCTGCGCGAAGTGCGCACCGCGCTCCTCGAGGCGGACGTGCAGCTGCAGGTGGCGCGGGACTTCGTCACCCGGGTGCAGGAAAAAGCCCTCGGTCAGGAGGTGCTCCGCAGCCTGCAGCCGGGACAGCTGCTGATCAAGATCGTGCACGAGGAGCTGGTGGCCCTCCTCGGCGGCCGCACCGAGGATCTGCTGCTCTCCGGACCGCCGCCGGCGGTGCTGCTGCTCGTGGGTCTGCAGGGTTCGGGAAAGACGACGCTGGCGGCCAAGCTCGGGGCGCTGCTGCTGCGGCGCGGGCACAAGCCGCTCCTCGCAGCTGCCGACGTCTATCGTCCCGCGGCAGCGGCGCAGCTGGAGATGCTCGGCCAGCAAGCGGGGATCCCGGTCTTTTCCCGCCCCGAGCTGAGCGATGTGCCCGAGATCGCCCGCCAGGCGCGACGGGCCGCCCGCGAGCAGCTGCGCGACGTGCTCATCGTCGACAGCGCCGGCCGCCTGCACGTGGACGACGCGCTGATGCACGAGCTCGAAGCGGTGCGCGCTGCGGTGCCGCCGCAGGAAACGCTCCTCGTCCTCGATGCCATGACCGGGCAGGAAGCGCTGCGGGTGGCGCAGGAGTTCGACCGCCGCCTGGCCCTCACCGGGGTGGCGCTGACCAAGCTCGACGGCGACGCCCGCGGCGGCGCGGCGCTGTCGCTGCGCACGGTGCTCGGCAAACCCATCAAGCTCGTCGGCGTCGGTGAGGGCCTGGAGGATCTGGAGACCTTCCATCCGGAACGGATGGCGCAGCGCATCCTCGGCATGGGTGACGTGCTCACCCTGGTGGAGAAGGCGCAAGAGGTTTACGACGAGGAACAGGCGCAGCAGCTGGAACGCAAGCTGCGCCGAGAGAAGCTGACGCTGGAAGATTTCCTGGAGCAGCTGCAGGCGATGCGCAAGATGGGGCCGCTGGACAAGGTCCTGGGTCTCCTTCCTGGCGTTCCGGCGGCGGCCCTGGCCCAGGCACGGCAGCAGATCGAAGCGCGCCAGCTGCATCGGGTGCAGGGAATCGTGCACTCCATGACCCCGGCGGAGCGGCGCAGCCCGCGGCTCATCGACGGTTCGCGGCGCCGGCGCATCGCCCGGGGGAGCGGCACCAGCGTGCAGGAAGTGAATCAGTTGTTGACGCAGTTCGAGCAGATGCAACGCATGATGAAGAGCATGACGGCGAATCCACGCCAGGCCGTGCGCACTGCCGCCCGCAGTGTGGCGGCCGGTCCGGCGCGGCGGCGCTACGGCAGCAAGCGCAAGCGTCACTAGAGCCGCCTCGGGCGGCGCATGGAATGGAGGTTCTCTTTGTCGGTCAAGCTCCGCTTGAAACGGATGGGCGGAACCAATCGGCCCTTCTATCGTCTCGTGGCCATCGACAGCCGCAAGCAGCGCGACGGCCGCTTCATCCAAGAGCTGGGGTACTACGATCCGCTGCGCACCCCGGCCAAGACGCAGCTCGACGAGGCGCGCCTGCTCCAATGGCTCGAACGGGGGGCCGAGCCCTCGGCCACGGTGCGGCGTCTCCTGCAGCGCGGCGGCGTCCTGGAGAAGTGGCAGCTCCTGCGCCAGGGGCTGAGCGCGGAAGAGGCGACGCAGCGTGTCGGCGCCCGCCTCGCCACCCGGACCGAGAAGAAGCGCAAACCGCGCCTGTCGAAGAAGGCCAAGAGCAAGGCGCAGGCGGCTGCGGCATCCTGATGCAAAGGCTCCTGGAGTTCGTCGCCCGCACGCTGGTGGACGATCCAGCGGCGGTGCAAGTGCACGAGCGCCGCACCGAGGGCGCGGTCGTGTTCGAGCTCTCCGTGGCTCCCGCCGACCTGGGCAAGGTCATCGGCAAGCACGGGCGGACCGCGCATGCCCTGCGTTTGCTGCTGTCGGCGGCGGCGCAGCGCCGCGGCTGCAAGGCCGTGCTGGAGATCAAGGAGTGATGGCGGTGGAAATCGTTCTCGGCACGCTGGTGAAGCCCTTGGGGCTCACAGGGGAACTGAAGCTGCAGGAGAGCGAAGACTTCTGGGCCGCGGCCCTGGACAGCGCCAAGCTCCATCTGGTCCGCGGGGAGGAGCGCCGGCCGGTGCAACTCGAAGGGGCGCGCACCCACAGCGCCGGCATGCGGGCGCTGCGTCTCGCCGGGGTGACGCGGCGCGAGGAAGCGGAGGATCTGGTGGGGGCGGTGCTCGCCATCGATGCTGAGGGCATGGACGTGCCGCCGCCGGCGGAGCCGCGGAACTTCCAGCGGCTCGGCTTCGAAGTGCGCCTGCCGGACGATTCCATCCTCGGACGGGTGGAAGCGATCCTGCATCTGCCGGCCCATCCGGTCTTCGTGGTGCGCAGCGAGACGCGGGAGTATCTCGTTCCCGATGTGCCGGCCTTCGTGCGCGAGCTCGACCTGGAGCGCCGGATCCTGCGCATCGAGCCCGTGCCGGGTCTCCTGGAGCTGTAGGCATGCGGATCTCCATCGTCACCTTGTTCCCTGACTTCTTCACCTCGCCCTTGGGGGCGGGCCTGATCCACCGCGCCCGGGCCCAAGGACTGGTGCAGTTCCGCTTCGCCAACCCGCGCGACTGGAGCCGCGACCGGCACAAGAGCGTGGACGATTACGCCTACGGCGGCGGCCCGGGGATGATCCTGCGTCCGGAGCCGCTGGTGGAGGCGGTGGAAAACCTCACCGGCCCAGGGAACCCGCGGCAGCTGCCGGTGCTCCTGCTCTCGCCCCAAGGGCCCACGCTGACCCAGTCGAAGGCGGCGGCGCTGGCGCAGCTGCCCGAAGTCGTCTTCGTCTGCGGCCGTTACAAGGGAATGGACGAGCGCGTCCGCCATCTGGTGGTGACCGAGGAGCTCTCGGTGGGGGACTACGTCCTCTCGGGGGGCGAGCCCGCCTGCCTGGTGGTGATCGACGCCATGGTGCGCCTGCTCCCCGGGGCCATGGGGGACGAGGAGTCGGCGGCGAGCGATTCCTTCAGCCCGGGCTGGAACGGCGGGCTCGATTGCGCCTACTATACGCGGCCCGCCGAATACCGCGGTCTGCAGGTCCCCGAGGTCCTGCTCTCGGGGCACCATGCGCGCATCGAGGCCTGGCGACGGGATGAGGCGACGGCGCGCACCCGCGAGCGCCGGCCCGACCTGCAAGAAGGTTCAGGAAGCGAAGGCGGCACGGCGAAGCAAGACGGCGCGCCCGGAGAGAAGACGCCGCAGACTTGAGTGGAGGAACCGAGGATGAAGATCGTCGAGGCCCTCGAGGCCAAGCAGATGAAGGAAGCCACTCCGGCCTTCGAGGTGGGTGACACGGTGCGCGTGCAGGTCAAGGTCGTGGAGGGCAACAAGGAACGCTTGCAGCCCTTCCAGGGCGTCGTCATCCAGAAAGCGAACACGCGCAACCGCGCCACCTTCACGGTGCGCAAGGTGAGCGCCGGGATCGGCGTCGAGCGCGTCTTCCCGCTGCACTCGCCCAACATCGCCGAGGTGCGCGTGGTGCGCCGCGGCAAAGTGCGCCGGGCACGCTTGTACTACCTGCGCGGTCGCAAGGGCAAAGCAGCCCGTATCCGGGAGCAGCGCGAGGAGAGCGAGTAGGCCGCCGTCCCGAGCGGCGGCGCGACGCAGGGGGCGGGTGTGGAGGCTGGGGTCCTGGCGCGCCAGCGGCGCTTCCAGCGCTTGCAGGCCTTCGACCACGACGTGGACCCCACGGCGTGGGAGCAGGGCCGGTTGGCGGGCGTGGACGAAGCGGGTGTGGGCCCCCTCGCCGGTCCCGTGGTGGCGGCTGCGGTCATCCTCCCCGCCAGCTTCGACCTTCCCGAACTCTACGATTCCAAACAGATGACGGCGGCGGCGCGGCGGCGGTGCGAAAGCGCCATCCGTGCCGGCGCCATCGCCTTTGCCCTGGCGCGGGTGTCGCCGCGCTGCATCGATCGCCTCAATATCCTGAATGCCATGCTGCGGGCCCAGGCCCGCGCCCTCGCGGCGCTCTCGGTGCAACCCTGGACCGTGCTCGTGGATGGCAATCGCGAGCCCCGCTTGCCCGCGGGCTGGAGCACGCGCCTTCGCACTCTCGTGCGCGGCGACAGCACCTCGCTCGCCGTCGCCGCCGCGTCGGTGCTCGCCAAGTGTGCCCGGGATCGCGCGATGCGCCGGCTCGACCAGCGCTACCCAGGCTACGGCTTCGCGCAACACAAGGGCTACGCGACGGAAGCGCACGTGCAGGCGTTGCGCCAGCTCGGCTTGTCACCGGTGCACCGGCGCGGCTTCTGTGGTTTCCTCGCAGCAGAAGCCCTGCAGGCCCGTCAGGGCACCTTCCCCTGGGCAGAAGCCCCATCCCGGCGCGGACACCCAGTGTGAACGGAGGCGACGGTGCCCGGCGTGCTCCTCCTCTCGGACAGGGCAAGAACACGGCGAGCGCTTTGCTCGTGGCGCCACGCCGCTCTTGCGGGGGAGAGGGAGGATGCTTTCGCCGGGCCGACAGGGCGAGGAGATCGCCGCCTGCTACCTGGAGCTGCAAGGTTGCGCGGTGCTGCAGCGCAACGTCCGGCACGCCGAGGTGGAAATCGACTTGCTCGGGCGCGAGGGGCGCTGTCTCGTCCTGGTGGAGGTGAAGCTGCGGACCGACGGCCTCGTTCCGGCGCGGGACGCACTCTCGCGCCGGCAGGAACAGCGTCTTCTCCGCGCCGCGCAAGCCCTGCTGGCGCGCCACCCTTGGGCGGAGCAGGTGCGGATCGATCTCATCGCCATCGACCACGAGCGTCGCGCCGGCCGGTTGCAGCTCGAGCACTGGCGCGGCGTGCTGCCGCGCTCGTGGTGAGCCTGGCCCTGGCGCTCGCCGCCGCCCGTTCTCCCGCCGGAGCCGCAGACTGCACCTTCGCCGCCTTGGAGTGGAACGCCGAGGGCACGGCGCTCCGCTTCACCGCCGGGGATAGCAGCGCGGCGCAGCTCCTGCAGGTGGACCTTCAAAGTGGTGTGGTCACCAGCCTCGAGCCGCGCGTGCGCGACGCGAGCTGGAGCCCGGTGAGCCGGCGGGTGCTCTGCCGCGACGACTTCGGTGTCTACGACCTGGACCTGCAGGCGCCGAAGCTCCGGCCCCTTGCCTTCCTGCCGGCGGTGTCCCGCACCTTCCTTCGCGCCCTCGGCAACGACGAGCGCGGGGCGCTGCTGCTGTGGACGATCCAGCGCGACAGCGGCGAGCACGCTTTCTGGCGGCGGACCGAGGCAGGACTGGAACGGTTCCCGGGGGTGTTCGCCGGCGCCGAAGCGTTGCGCTGGTGGGACGAACACAACGTGGCCCAACCCTTCGCGCTGTCCAGCGGCAGCTTCGTGCGCAGCACCTGCGTGGAGCGCCGGAGCGGACAGCGTCTTTGCCTGGAGCGTCCGAGCGCCAGCGCGGCTTTCCGTTTCGTCCTCGCCGCACCGGAGCGGGTGGATGTCGTGGTCGACCGCTGCCTGCCGAATGCCCTGGCGGTGAACAGCGATTCGAGCCTCGTCGTCGTCGGGCTCTACGAGGAACTGGACGCGAAAGGCGGCAGCCAGGTCGTCACGCTCTGGCTTTCCGACTTGGCGCAGGCGACGCGGTTGAGCGAGTCGTTCCTGCCCCGTCCGGCACGCCCGGACGGCCGGCAGCAGAGCGGCGTGCACTGGCTGGACCGCACCCAGTGTCTGTGGGCCGATGCGGTGGGGCAGCTGTTCCGGGTGCAGGCGGAACCGGCGCGCGCCACGCCCCTCGTCAGCTTGGCGACGGCAGGGGCGGCGACGCGAACCGTGCGCCGTCCCGGCGACGGCGAGGAGAGCGCCGCCGTGGCCGGTCCAGGGGGCGGCAGCGCCTTTCTCCGCCACCATCGAGGCGCGCACGGGATGCGGAGCGAGATCTGGGTCTCCCAGCAGGGGGCCGCCGCCCGCCTCCTGGTCCCGGCCTGGGACGACGTCCCGCCGGTGAGCGTTCCGTAGCGCCCGCCGGGCAGCGCCGCGCGCCGCAGCCTCGACGCCCTGCGCTGGCGCCGGGTCGACGCGGTGACGTGGCGGGTCCTGCGGCGCTCAGGTGATGCGGCTTTTAGAGGGTGTAGCCGCGGCGGGTGGCGATCTCGCCGAAGAAACGGTCGTAGAGAATGCGCCACTCGTCGGAGCCGTAGGGGATGTCGCGCTTGTAGCTCTGGATGCGCTCGATCGCCTCGTTGGCGATCTCGTCCTCGATGCGCAGATCTTCCTCCAGCAGCTGCGCGATCTGGTGGCGCAGGTCCCGCTCCTGCATCTTGAAGTCGATGAGGTCGTCGCCCCAGAGGCGATCCACCAGGCGCTGCGCCAGGTGCGCCATCTTCTCGGCGGTCAACCGCACGCTTCCACCCCTTCGTCAGAGCACGATGCCCCGCTCGCGCGCCAGCTGCTGGCGGATCTTCTTGCGCATCACCCAGTTGTCGATACCCTCGTGACGCATGCGCGTCTCGTTCTGCGTCATGATGCGGTCCACCTCTTCGTCGAGGCGGCGCTCGAGCTCCTTCTCCTCGCGGAATTCCTCGACGATGGCCGTGCGCAGCACCTCGGGGCCGGCGAGACACTGCACGTCCTGGTTGTCCTGCAGCCAGTGCAGGATCTTGTCGGCCAGCGAGTCGATCTTGCGATCCGAGAGACGCATGCACGCAGGATAACGGCGGCCCCCGGAGGCGTCAACGTGGCCGGCGTTGCGGCGCCGGCGCACCTTCGCTAGCATGGCGCACAGACGCGCCGCGGTGGCGGCAAGCGTTGGAGGTCAGTATGGAAACCGTGCGTTTGACCGCTCTCAGTCACGGCGCCGGCTGAGCTTGCAAGCTGCACCCGGAAGACCTGGCGCAGGTCCTGCGCGCGCTTCCGGAGATCACCGATCCTCGCGTCCTCGTCGGCACATCCACCGGCGACGATGCCGCCGTCTTCGCCTGGGACGGTGAGCAGGCCCTCGTGCAGACGGTGGATTTCTTCACGCCTCTCGTCGACGATCCCTATCACTTCGGGCAAGTGGCGGCGGCGAACGCGCTCTCCGATCTGTACGCCATGGGCGCCGAGCCGCTCTTCGCCCTCAACATCGTGGCTTTCCCGGCGCAGAAGCTGCCCTTCCGTATCCTCGGCGACATCCTGCGCGGCGGCGCCGACAAGGTGCGCGAGGCCGGCATCGCCATCGTCGGCGGCCATTCCATCGACGACCCGGAACCCAAGTATGGCCTCGTCGCCACCGGCCGGGTGCGACGCGATCGCATCCTGCGCAACGTCGGGGCGCGTCCCGGTGACGTGCTCGTCCTCACCAAGCCGCTGGGGACGGGGATCTTCACCACCGCGCTCATGCGGGATCTCCTGCCCCCGGAACGCGAGGCCGCCATCGTGGCCCTCATGGCGATGCTGAACCGCGATGCTGCCGCGGCACTGCAGGGGTTCACGGTGCACGCCTGCACCGACGTCACCGGCTACGGTCTCCTCGGACATCTCCACTCCATGTTGCGCGGCAGCGGCGTAGGGGCTCGGCTCGACGCCGGCGCGATTCCCTTCGTCACCGAAGTGTTGGAACTCGCCGGGCGCGGCTGCGTGCCCGGTGGCAGTCGCGCCAACCTCGAAGCCGTCCGCTCGCAAGTGGACTTCGGCGGCCTGGCGGAAGCGGAGCGCCAGGTGCTCGCGGATGCGCAGACCTCTGGCGGTCTCTTGGCGGCCGTGCCCGAGTCGGAGGCGGAGGCTCTGGTGGCGGCCTTGGCGCGCGCCCGCACCCCGGAGCGCGCCGTCATCGGCCGGATCGTCGCTGCCGCTGCGGGGCAGGCGGGACACATCGCGATCGACGGCCGTCTCACCCGGGCGGTGACGTTGTGAGCGAGGCTCCCTGGCGGGAGCGCCTCGAGGCCGTGGTGCGCCAGGCGGGGGAGCATTTGGCGGCGTCCTTCGAACGCCTGGGCGAGGACGCGGTGGAGCGCAAGGCCACCGCCATCGATCTGGTCACCCCTCTCGACCGCGAATCCCAGGCGCTGCTCGAAGCAGGCTTGCGCCGCGAGTTCCCGGGCGAAGCGATCCTGGCGGAGGAAGATGCCGGCGCCCGCCGCGCCGCCCGCGGTCCTCTCTGGCTGGTGGATCCTCTGGACGGAACCACCAACTTCGTTCACGGCGTGCCGCTGTTCACCATCTCGGTGGCGCGCGTCCGCGACGGCAGCCTCGATCGCGGCATGATCTACGCGCCCTGCCTCGGCGAACTCTATTGGTGCGCTCGCGGCGCCGGCGCCTGGCGCGGCTCGCAGCGCCTGGCGGTCTCCAGGCGCGCCGCCCTGCAGGATGCTCTCCTCTGCAGCGGCTTTCCCTATGACATCCGCACCGAGCCGCACAACAACCTGCGCGAGTGGTCGCATCTGGCCCGGCGCTGTCGCGGTCTGCGTCGCACCGGCGCCGCCTCCCTCGATCTCGCCTGGGTGGCCGCGGGACGTTTCGATGGCTTCTGGGAATTCCGACTCGGGCCTTGGGATCTGGCGGCAGGGGCTCTGATGGTGCAAGAAGCCGGAGGTTCGCTCACCGATCCGCGAGGTGGCACCGACTTCCTCTGGCAAGGCGACGTGGTGGCGAGCAACGGCACCCTCCACGCGCAGTTGTTGCAAGCGCTGGCTGAGGCCCAGAACGCTTGAGACCCTAGTACACCTTTTCCTGGAACTCCGGACGACCTTCCGGTGTGTGATATACTGGCGTTCCGCTTGCACCGCGGCTGCGGCGACACGACCCTGGAGGAAACAAGAGAATGCGTGCAGCCTCCCTCCCGCGCCTCGGCTCCGGTCTCCTGCTCGCGGCTCTGGCCAGCCTCGTCGCGGCCGACCCGGCCACACCTCCTGCGGAGGAAGCCAAGAAGCCCCAGGTCGAATGGATCCCCTACGGTGAAGCGCTGGAACGGGCGAAGAAGGAAGACAAACACGTCCTCATCGACTTCTACACCGCCTGGTGCGGCTGGTGCAAAGTCATGGACAGCAAGACCTACACCGATCCTGCCGTGGTCGAGCTCCTGAAGGAACACTTCCTCATCGCCAAGGTCAACGCCGAGTCGGCGCGCAAGTTTCCCGTCCGCGACAAGGAGATGTCGGGACGCGAGCTGGCGGAGGAGTTTGGCGTGCGCCAGTTCCCCATGACTTCCTTCCTCATGCCCGACGGCCAGAAGATCGCCAACCTCCCGGGCTACATCCCCGCCGACCGCTTCGCCAAGGTGCTCGAGTTCGTCCACGCCCGGCGCTACAAGCAGGACGCGGAGACTGCCCCGGAAACCCCGGCTCCCACCAAGCCGCAGTGAGACGGAAGCGGCGCTAGCGCGGCTTTTCCAGGAGCTCCAAGCCACCCAGATAAGCGCGCAGCACCGGCGGCACCACGACGCTGCCGTCGTCCCTCTGGTTGTTCTCCAGGATGGCGATGAGGATGCGCGGCGAGGCCAGCACCGTGTTGTTCAAGGTGTGGCAGTACTGCACCCGACCGTCGCTGTCACGGTAGCGCAGGTCGAGCCGGCGGGCTTGGAAGTCGTGGAAGCGCGAAGCGCTGTGGGTTTCCGCGTAGGCCCGGCGCGACGGCATCCAGGTCTCTAGATCGAACTTCTGCACCTGCGGCCGCCCGAGATCTCCGCCGCAGACATTGACCACCCGGTAGGGGAGATCGAGGCTCTGCAAGATCTCTTCGGAGTTGCGCAGGATGGCCTGGTGCCAGCGCATGGACTCCTCCTCGTCGTTCCGGCAGATCACCACCTGCTCGATTTTCTGGAACTGGTGGATGCGGAACAGACCGCGCGTGTCCTTGCCGTAGGTGCCGGCCTCGCGTCGGAAGCAGACCGACCAACCGGCATAGAGCTTGGGCAACTCGGTCTGCTCCAGGATCTCCGAGGCATGGTAGGAGGTGATCGGCACCTCCGAGGTGCCGATGAGCGAGAGACCGTCGCGTTCGACCTGATAGGCCTGCTCCTCGCCGCCCGGGTAGTAGGCGGTGCCGATCATCGCCATGGGGCGGACGAGATGCGGCACGAGCATGGGCACGAAGCCCTTGGCGACGATGTGATCCAGGGCGAAGCGGAGGACCGCGAGCTCGAGGAGGGCGCCGGTGCCGCGCAGGAAGTAGGTGCGCGAGCCGGCCATCTTGGCGGCGCGCTCGAAATCGACCAGCCCGAGCTCGAGACCCAGCTGCACGTGATCCTTGAACTCGAAATCGAACTGCCGGGGCGTGCCCCAGCGGCGGATCTCGACGTTGTCCGCCTCGCTCTCCCCAGGGGGAACGTCGGCGGCGGGGAGGTTGGGGACGAGAAGCAAGAGCGCCTCGAGCTCGGTGTCGACGGTCTTCATCTCCTCGCTCATGCGCTTGATGCTGGCGACGAGCTCCTGCATCTCCTTGATGCGTCGCTCCCGTTCCTCGCCTTGCAAGGTGGCGATCTGCTTGGAGGTGCGGTTCTGCCGGGCCTTGAGCTCGTCGGCGCTCTGAATGAGCCGGCGGCGCTCGACGTCCAGCGCCAGGATGCGGTCCAAGTCGAGAGGGATGCGCTTCAGCTCTGCCGCTTGGCGCACGGCATCGGGATGAGCGCGGATGGTGCGGATGTCGAGCACGGGGCCTCCGGCCGGCGCGGGGCGGCGGTGACCATAGCATCCGCATCCGGCAGGAGCAATTGCACCGGCGTGCCCTCGCCACGCGCGGGGAGCTGTGCCGCGAGCGGCCACGGCAGCGGTCGGCGTGTGGCGTGACCGGTGTGCGCTCGGGCCTTGCGCCGGACGGTCGGCTTCGGGAGAATGGCCCGGTCTCCAGACTCGGCCCGTCCCTGCGGGGCGGAAGTGGATGACGGAACGTATCTTGCGGCGTTCTAGGCGGAACCTGCGAGAGCCACTACGGGTTTGACAGGGTCGGGGGTCGATGGTAGCGTCGCGCGTCTCGCGAAGGCGGGAGTGCGCGATGCCGCTGTCGCCGCGCTCCGAGGGGTGGATCGGGAGGAGTGGACGTGGACTTCGCGGCCCATACGTCGCCGGTTCTTGCCTTGTTGGCCCTGGACAACACCTATGTACGCCTCGTCCTCGAGGCCGGGCTCTTCGCCAAATCCATCCTGCTGCTCCTCCTCCTGCTCTCCGTCATCAGCTGGGGCGTTGCCCTCGACAAGTGGAGCCTCTTCCGACGGGTGGAAGCGCAGGCCCGGGACATCCGTAAATCCGTGGGACGGATGCGTTCGATCCACGACCTCTCGGAGCTCATGACCCCGGGCTTCGCCGGGCCCCTGATGGGGATCATCCGGGAGACGCAGAAGGTCTTGCAGCGCTTCGGCCGCGACGTCTCCGGGCGGGAATACCTGATCTCCGATTTCCAGCGCGCCAGCGAAAAGGCCGGACTGGACGCGCTCAACCTCATGGAGAAGAACCTCGTGGTTCTCTCCACGACGACGACGGTGAGTCCCTTCCTTGGCCTGCTCGGCACCTGCTGGGGCATCATGGTCTCCTTCGTCAACATCGGCCAGGCCGGTTCGGCCTCCCTGGACGTGGTGGCCCCGGGCATCGCCGAGGCGCTCATCGCCACCATCGGCGGACTGGGCACGGCCATTCCGGCGCTGGTGTTCTACAACATGCTCACCAACCGCCTGCGCCGGGTGGAGGGTGAAATGCAGAGCTTCGCCATCTCCATCGTCGACCTCCTGGAGCGGGAGGTACGGACGCAGCAGGTGCCGTCATGATGCACGGAGTCGAAAGCGGCGTGTCCGGCACGGGCTGGGGCCGGCGCCGCGCCATGCGCTCGATGAGCGAGATCAACATCACGGCGTTCGTGGACGTCCTTCTGGTGCTGCTCATCATCTTCATGATGACGTCGCAGTACTTGAAGGCCGGATTCGACGTCAACCTGCCCAAGGCCGACACGCCAGGACTGGAGCAGCGGCAGGATCCGCTGGTGGTGACGCTGTCGGTGGACAAGCGTCTCGCCGTGGGCGATCAGGTGGTCCCCGGGTTGGCGGAGATGCGGGAGGCGTTGCAGGCGCAGCTGCACGGTGCGACGCGCCCGGTGTATCTCAAGGCGGACCGCAAGGTACCTTATGGCACCATCGTCACCGTCATGGCGGAAATCCGCCACGCCGGCGTCCGGGACATCGGTCTCATGACCGAGTCGGGCCGAGAGGATTGGTTTGAGCAGTGAGCGCGCGCAGCCATGCCATGCGCCGGCCGTACTGGATCTCCGCGCTGGGGCACACGACGCTCCTGGGCGCTCTCGTCTTCGCCTCGGGGATCGGCTCTCCGCGTCTGTTCGTCGAGGGCGTGAACATCGTGCTGCCCCCGTCGGGGACCGGACCGGGAGAGGTGAAGCCCGAACCCGCGGCGGCGCACCAGCCACAGCCGCTGCCGGTGCAGCCCGAGGCACCCGAGCCGGTGGAACAGAAGAAGCCGCAGCCGGAGAAAAACATCGTCAAGGAGCCGAGCCGCGAAGGCTTGCTGCCGCCGCCGAAAGACGACGTGCCCTCGCTCCGGCCGGAGGAGACCGATGCACCCAAGTCGGCGGAGAAGCCGAAAACGGAGAAGAAGAAGCCCGCCAGCGCCGCCGCGGCAGGACCGGGGGGCGCGAGCGACACGCCCACCGGCGGTGCCACCGGGGCCGGGAGCGGCACGGGCATCGGGGTCGAGGGTGGGGTGTTGGGCGCGAATGCGCCGTGGTATCTGGTGCAACTGCGCGATAAGATCGCGGCGAACTGGCGACCCCCGGCCGCGGTGGGGCGGAGCGGCGAGATGCGGGCGGTCTTCCATTTCCGCATCGAGTCGAGTGGGGAAGTGACGCAGCTGGAGCCGGCGGGCTTGTCGAACCACTTCCGCTACGACATCGAAGCACGCCGGGCCATCGAAGTCTCGTCGCCGCTGCCGCCCCTGCCGGAAGAGCTCGGGGCGACCAGCATCGGCATCACCTTGACCTTCACTCAGGTCTACTGACCCGCGGGAGGGGCATGCAACGAACGAACCGCGAGAAGCGTGGCAGGCGATGGGCGCCGCTGGTCGCGGGGCTCCTCGCTCTGGGGGCCGCGGCGGCGTGGGGCCAGGGCAACGAGTACCAGCTCGACATCAAGGGCGGCGCCTACCGGCGCATGAGCATCCAGATCGGCGAGCCCAGCGTCGCCGGCGGCGAAGACGCGGTGCAACGGCAAGCCGGAGAAGGCCGGGAGACCCTGGCGCGGGATCTCATCTACTCCGGTCTCTTCTATGTCATGGATCAGCGTGGCAACCCGTACTTGCCGAGCGGCGTCTCCCGGGCCTGGAACGCGGCCAACGAGACCCCGGAGCGCCAGCCGCACCAGGTGGAGATGCGCTGGAGCGTGGAGGCCGGCCAGGTGGTGGCGGAGCTGCGTCTGCTCGATGCGCTCGGCACCCAGATCACCGGCAAGCGCTACACCGTGGGCAACAACGGCGTCCGGGCGGCGGTGCACCACTTCGCCGACGAGATCGTCAAGCACTTGACCGGTGTCGACGGCATCGCCCAGACCAAGGTCGCCTTCGCCCGCAAGCGCGGCGAACGGTCCGAGATCTTCATGACCGACTACGATGGTTTCGACGAACGTCAGGTCACCAGCCAGAACACGCTGTCCCTGTCCCCGGTGTGGGGCGTGGGCCGCAAGTGGATCGCCTTCACCAGCTACGTGGACGAGAACCCCAACCTCTATCGCATCGACGAGGGCATGAGCCGCTTGCGCGTGGTCAGCCGTTACCCGGGTCTGAACACGGCGCCGGACTGGTGCCAGCAGCGCCAACTGTTGGCGTTGACCTTGACGCACGAGGGCAATGCGGAGATCTACACCATGCGGGAAGACGGCGCGGCGCTCAAGAGATTGACCCACAATCCAGCGATCGATACGGCGCCGGCGTGGTCGCCCGGAGGCGACCAGATCGCCTTCACCTCCGATCGCGCCGGCATTCCGCAGGTCTTCGTCATGTCCGGCGACGGGGGCAACGTGCGCCGGCTGACTTTCCACAACCGTTACAGCGATGCACCGGCGTGGTCCCCGGATGGAAAATGGATCGCCTACGTGAGTCGCTGGGAAGGCAACATCGAGCTGCGAGTCATGAAGCCCGACGGGACCAACCAGCGCGTCGTGGTCAGCGACGGCTTGAACGATGGTCCGAGCTGGGCCAAGAACTCGCGGCACATCGCTTTCAGCTCACTCCGCCGCGGTTCGAGGGCGATTTACGTCGTCGATATCTACACAGGCCTGGAAAGGCGCTTGACGACGGGAGCGCAGGATGCGATTACTCCGGCGTGGTCGCGTGACTGAGGCGTGCTCCAGGGCGCCTGGAAGAGAGAGGGAGGTTCGAGCCCATGCGTAGGTTACTTCTCGTCAGCATGATCGCCGTGCTGGGCCTAGCGGTCCTGGACGGGTGCAGCAAGCCGCCGCCACCACCGCCGCCGGTGGAGACGCCTCCACCGCCGCCGCCACCACCTCCGCCACCACCGCCACCTCCACCGCCGCCACCGGCGCCGAAGCTGACGCAAGGTGATCTCGGCGACGTGTTCTACGACTACGACAAGGCGGACATCCGTGAGGACGGGCGTGCGACCTTGACCGAGAACGGGCGCAAGCTCGTGGAGGTCAGGGACGCCATGATCCTGGTGGAAGGACACTGCGACGAGCGCGGTACCACAGAGTACAACTTGGCGCTCGGCGATCGCCGTGCCGTGGCCGCGAAGGATTTCCTCGCCAGCTACGGCGTCGACGGGAGCCGCATCGAGACGATCAGCTACGGTGAGAACAAGCCCTTTTCCATGGGTCACGACGAGTCCGCTTGGGCCCAGAATCGGCGGGCTCACTTCGTGGTGAAGTGAGACGCAACCTCCCTCGGCAGGGGGTCGGCGATGGCGCCGGCCCCCTGATCCAGGGTGCGCCGGGGAAGCGAGAACGATGACGCTTGCCCGAGGACGAGGCGGCAAGTCGCTGGCGACCGTGCTCGGCGCCTTCTTGCTGCTCGGCGTCTGCGCTGGAAAGAAGCTGTCGCCGCTGGAACTGCGGGTGGCGCGTCTGGAAGAGCAAGTCGCCGCCCTCGAGGCGACACGCGAGCGCTTACACGCCAGCCTCGATAGCTTGGAAGCCCTCGTCGCCGAGCAGACGTCGGAAGTCCGTTCTCGACGCGCCAGCGGGGACGAGCACATTTCCCGCTTGCAGACGTCGCTGCAGGCCCTGCAGAGCGATCTCGAGAGTCTCCGCCTCGATGTCTCCGAGCTCCGTGACCGCCTGCAATTCGAGGTCGGACAGGGAGCGACCCCTGGGGGGGCCGGCGCTCCCGCAGGGGCAGCTGCCAGTGGCGATAACCCCCGGGCCCTCTACGAAGCCGCTTACCAAGACCTCTCCCAGGGCAAGCATGATCTGGCGCTCATGGGGTTCCACGAGGTCCTCTCCCGTTTCCCCACCTCGGAGCTGGCCGACAACGCGCAGTACTGGATCGGCGAAGTCTATTACGACAAGCAGGATTACCCGCAGGCCCTGGAGGAATTCCTCAAGGTGGAGCAGAGTTTCCCCACCGGAGACAAGGTCCCGGCCGCCTTGCTCAAGATCGGGATGACCCAGCAGCAGCTGGGGAAGAGCCGGTCGGCGGACAAGACCTTCCAGAACCTGATCCAGCGCTTTCCCTCCACCGAGGAAGCCAGGCTGGCGCGGACCAAGCTTTCCTCTCCCTGAGACACGGGTTGAGGCCGCCGGGACCTCGTCCTTGCGGAGCCCCTCCTTGGCTGTGGCGCAGTTGCAGGACTTCCTTGCACCCCCTAGCTTGAAGGGTGAAGCGAACCTCTGCACCTCGGAGACCGTATGTCCCGGGCCTTCTTGCCACTTCTTCTCTGTCTCCTCTCCGGCGCCGCCCACGGGGCGGAGCGCAGCCTGGTCGTGGTGACCCCCAAGAGCCCCTGGACGCTCCGCGAGCTGGAGGCCCTCCACCTCGATCTCGTCAGCCATGACCCGGAAACCGGCGAAACCTGGCTCACCGTGACCCCGGAGGAGGAAAGGCTCCTGGTCTCCCGTGGCTATCCCGTCGCCACGGTAGAGATCGATGCCGATGCAGGGCGCCGGCGTCTCCTCGAGATCCCGGACCTGGGGCTCTATCACACCTACGCCGAGACCGTGGCGGAGCTCGAATCCCTGCAGGCGGCGCACCCCGACCTCACCCGGCTGGAAAGCATCGGCTCCAGCCTCGAAGGCCGGCCCATCCTGGCGCTCAAGCTCTCCGACGAACCGGAGATCGAAGACCCCACGGAGCCCGACGTGCTCGTGGTCGGCAACCACCACGCCCGGGAGTTCATGAGCGTCGAGGTACCTCTCTATCTCGTACGCAATCTCCTCGATGGCTACGCGCGCAATCCGCGCCTCCGGGCCCTCCTCGACAGCCGCGAACTCTGGGTCGTACCGCTCCTCAACCCGGACGGGCACGTGTACCAGTCGGAAACGCAGCTCAGGCCGGGCTGGCGCAAGAACCGCCGCAGCCTGGACGGTGAGATCGTCGGTGTGGATCTGAACCGCAACTATTCCTACCTCTGGGGCTACGACGAAGAGGGCAGCTCCAGCGAACCGCTGAGCGAGACCTACCGCGGCCTCGCTCCGTTCAGCGAACCCGAATCCGACGCGATCCGACGGCTGGTGGAGCGCCAGGATTTCACCCTGGCGCTGAGCTTTCACAGCTTCGGACGGCTCGTGCTCTTTCCCTGGGGATACACGCGTGACAGCGTCACACCCGATCACGCTCGCTTCTCCACCATGGGGGACAGCATGGTGCGCGACAACGGCTACCGGCCGGGCAACGCATACACCGGGGCCATCTACCTCACCAACGGGGTCTGGGACGACTTCATGTACGGCGAGCTGTACGGCGCCAAAGAGCGGCGCACCATGGCATTCACCGTGGAGTTGAATGCGGCGACGGAAGGCGGCTTCTGGCCGCCGGAAGACCTCATCGAACCCACCTGCGCCAACCTGTGGACGCTCAACCTCTACGCCCTGCGTGTTGCCGGGGAGCTGGAAACCGTGCTGCCCCCCGCAGCTCCGGTGCTGCTGGCGGCGCAGGACGCCGAGGATCCGCGCCGGATCGAGCTGCGCTGGAGCGGGCCGCGGGGGACGACACCGGTGGACTTTTACGAGGTCTTCGAGATCGACCCGGCCGGCGCGGGGGCGGCGCTGGCGGCGGCGCCTCCCGTGCGGCTCGAGCGCGCCGACCGCGCTCTCCTCGTTTCCCGCTGGGTGGTGCCGGAAGCGGGCAGCGTGGCACTGCAATGGCGCGGCGATCTCGATCCTCTCTGGGATCGCGTGCGGGTGGAGCTGCGTCCTGCACGCGGCGGCGACTGGCAGGAGCTGCAAGCCCTCGGCACCCAGAAGAACGGCGCACCTTCCCCTCCCAGCCACCTGGCTCCACGGCTGGAGACAGAGCGACGGCGATGGAACGCTGCCGCTTGGGCGGGACAGGAGGTGGACCTGGCACTCCACTTCCAACCTTGGGAGGACGCGCCGCGTCGCTCCTGGGTGGAGGCGCGGCTCGATGTGCCGGCGCAACTCGAGGAATCGCGGCGCGTGGTCGCGGTGGTGCACGACACGCTCTACACCGTGGTCGCCACCCGGCAGGGCCTGTTCGCCTACGGCGTCACCGCGGTGAGCGGGGACGGCCAGCGCGCCGATAGCGACATCTTCTGGTTCTCGATTCCCGACGGGACGCCGGTGGCGCTCCAGGATCTCGAGTTTCAGGTCGAAGGTGGCGAGGCGAGGTTCACCTGGCGCCAGAGCGGCGGCGGCGCCGCGGACTTCGAGGTCTGGGCGCGGCCGCTGGCGGCGCAGGAAGTCCCGGGGAGCGCCGAAATGGAATGGGCCGGGGGGCTCTATCGTCGCGGTGCAACCGCCACCGTCCAAGGCGCGGGCCCGCACTCGCTGCGTTTTTCTCTCGCCGGTTCGCGCCGCGCCATCCTCTTCCGCACCGCCGATGGCGCGCAGCTCTGGGGACCCTGGGTGGCGCAGGCGCACTGGCCGGTGGCGCTGCAGCCGGCGACGCCGAATCCCTTCAACCCGAGTACGCGACTCCGCTTCGTGAGCGACGGCAGCTTCCCGGTGACGCTGGAGATCCTGCGTCCTGATGGCAAGCGCGTGCACCGGTTGCTCGACGCTGCCGCCCTCGGCCCGGGGGAGCACGAAGCCACCTGGGACGGGCGTGACGCTTCGGGCCGGCGCGTCGCTGCGGGCCTCTACCTGGCAACCTTGCGCGTGGGCCCGGAAACCCGGGTGCGCCGGCTCGTGCTCCTTCCCTGAAGAGACTTTAGGTTCTTCGACGCCGCAAGCGCCAGTGCGCGCTCGTGGCGAAGAGGAGCAGTATGCCGTAGAGACGGGGCGACTCGAGCAGGAGACCGGCGCCGGAGCGGTGCGGTGGATCCACGTAGGGGAACGGCAAAGCGCAGAGTGCCCACGCCACGCCCCAGGTGACGAGCAACGGCGGCGAGACCTCCAGCATCCAACAGGCCCGCAAGCAGAGTAGGAAGCAGGGGAGCGACAGCACCACCATGGATTCCCAGGTGACGCGGGCGAGGAGCAGGCTGGCGAGGAGAGCGAGCGCTGGTCCCCACACCGAGTCGTCGGCGCTTTGGGCCTCGTGACGCGCCAGCAACGCCAGGGTGACGAGAACCGCGAGCGACGTGGTCACGATGAGAGTGGTGGCGAGCGCAGGTGCGTCGAGCCAAGGTGTGCTGTCCGGGTTCGGCAGGAAGAGACGGGTGAAGAAAGCATCGAGGGATTGGTTGGTGAACCAGGCGAAGCGCTGGGTCAAGAGCTGCGGCAGCACGCTGGTCGCATAGGTCTCGTAGGCGCGCCACCCGGTCCAGGGCAGCGCCGCGACCAGGAGCAGCAAGCAGGCGAGCACGGTGTGCCGGAGCAGGCGGAATTGCCCGCGGCAGGCGGCGTGAAAGAGCAGCACCGCCGGCGCCAGCTTGAGCACGATCATGGCAGCGAGGGCGCACGCCGCAGCCACCTCGGCGCGGCGGGAGCGGGCGAAGAGGAAGAGCGCGAAGAGTAACAGCAGCAGACCCGAGACCGAACCCAGTTTGAGGTCCACCCGCATCGGCGTGAAGTAGAGCAGCACGACTCCGGCCGCCACGAAGGGCCACGCACTCGCGACGCCGAACAGAATCTTGACCAGGAGAAAACCGGCTCCGAGGTAGGCGGCGCTTTCCAGCACGACCCACAGCCGGCGAGCCTCGGCGAAGGGCAGGGCCACGAGTGGTCGGAGCGCCACGGCGGCGAAGGGAGGTGGGTAGAAGTAGCGACCCACCCAACCGGAGAACTCCGGGGCGAGCTCACTCGCCAAGCGCTCCCGCGCGTAGGGATCTTCCCCGGTGGTGAAAGCCCGCGCCGCGCTATAGAAGGTGGCGAAGTCGGAGGCGTAACCGTAGGGGCGCAGGATCTGACGCAGAGTACCGGCCAGAAGGAAATAGCCCACGCCGGCGGCGAGCAGGGTCCAGGCGAGAACACGAGAGGCTCGCGGCGACAGGGCGGGCACGGCACCTCCAAGTCAGGCGCAGGATACGGTGCGCCGCAGGGAAGGGACAACACGCCGTCGTCGTCGCGAGCAGCGCTGCCGCGGGGTTTTGCGGTGTATAGTTGGAGCAACGCTTGGTGCCGGGGCGCACGAGGGGAAGCATGGACGTTGCCAAGCCGCTGCTGCCGCCGCCGGCGAGCGTCGGTGTTTATCTCCTCGCCGGCGGTGCGAGCCGACGCATGGGACGGTGCAAGGCGCTCCTGGAGTTGGATGGCGAGCCCATGGTGCTGCGTCCAGCACGGAGGCTGGCGACACACGTGGCCTCCGTGCTCCTGGTGGGAAAGCCCTCCCAGGAACTGGAGGAGCTCGGTCTCCCCCTTCTCTACGACGACTGCGAAGAGCACGCCCTGGTGCACGGGCTCCGCGCCGCGCTGCTCGCCCCGGGGCCGGAGTGGCGCTTCGTTTCCGCCTGCGACATGCCCGAGGTAGGGCCGGAGATGCTCGGCAGGCTGTGGCGTGCGGCGATGGCTGCCGGCGCGCCGGGGAGTTACTTCCAGCGCCCCGACCGGGGGGAACCGGAGCCGCTGCCTTCGCTCTGGCGCGCCGACGTCGCGGCACGGATGGCACCGTCGTGGGGGTTCGCGGCGCGGGACTGGGTGCGCCGCGCCGGTTTGGTGGCTTGCGCCGCGACCGGGGCGGAAACGGCCGCTCTCGCCAACGTGAACACACCGGACGAGTGGTCGGCCTACGCGCGCGCGGCGGGAAGGCGAGGACGAGCATGAAGCGCCGCCACCGAGCGACTCATCTGGATGGGCGCGGGCGATTGCAGATGGTGGACACGAGCGCGAAGGAGCCGACGCTCCGCCGCGCCCGGGCCCGCGGTGCGGTGCAGATGTCGCCGCAAGCCCTGCAGCAGGTGCAGAGCGGTGCGCTTCTCAAGGGCGACGTGGTGGCAGCGGCGCGTCTGGCCGGGATCGCTGCCGCCAAGCGCACCGCCTCGCTCATCCCCCTCTGCCATGTCCTGCCTCTGGATCACGTGGGGGTGGAGCTGAGCGTAGAACCACGACAGGGTTCCATACGCATCGAAGCAGAGGTCACTTGCCGGGCCGCCACCGGCGCGGAGATGGAGGCGATCGTGGCGGTTCTCGTGGCTGCGGCGACGGTCTACGACATGTGCAAGGCCGTGGACCGCGGTATCAGCATCGGCGGGGTGGAGCTGCTGGAGAAGTCCGGCGGCCGGAGCGGAACGTGGCGGCGGCAGGAAGCCCGCCGCAGCGCGCGCCGAGGGCGAGTCTCACGGCGCCGATCTTGAACGGAAGGAAGTCGACCATGCCATGCGGTCGGTTGGGGACGAGCGAACTCCTGCTCATCTTCTTGCTCGTCGCGCTCCTCTTCGGCGCCACGCGCTTGCCCGAGATCGGACGCGGTCTGGGACTGGGAATCCGGCGTTTCAGGAAAGCCCTGCACGAAGACGAAGAAGGGCCCAGCGACGGCAAGAAGCGCAAGCAGCTCCAGGACGACGAGTGAAAGGGTGAGGCCAGGTCACGATCGCTTGGAGGTGTCGGATCACATCGACTTGACCGAGACGCTGGCTCCGACCTTGGTGTCGGGCAGGCATCCCAACCAAGCAGTCAAGTCCCCCTAGCAAAGCTGCACCTGGCCTCGGTCCCGGACCGTAGGCGGCGCCGCGCCGGCTGTCAACGCGGTGGCGCGGGGCATCGCAGTTTGCATGGGCGCGCCCGCGCCGCGCCTGGAAGTTTCCTGACCTCCGAGCTCCAACTAGAAGCGAGAAAATGAGTTAGTATTTCGCAGCTGCACCTGTCCGAGGAACGTGTTAAAGGGCGGGGACGCGGTGCCGGGCCGGAGGACGCGGAGGCGACCGGGGCCGGGAAGTCCACACGCGAGCCGGCCCCAGCGTGGTCCAGAAGGTGCACCCGGGCGGCACCGATCCGCAGCGCGGTGGCGCTCCTGCCTCCCGCCGCGGGGATTTCGCTCTCGGGATCGCTGCGGATGCCGTCCCCTTTCCCGACCCGCCCTGAGGCAGGCGGTGGAGGTTGGCGCGGATGACGACGCAGAGCTGGCAAGAGGCGGAACCGGAGTCGGTACGCTCCGCGGTGCTGCGCCTGCAGCGCGGCGTGCAGCGCCTCCTGCAGGCGGAGCTGCGCGCCTTCACCGGCGGCGACACGCCAGCGCTGGAACGCTACGAGCGCGAGTACCTCCGCGAGTTCCGCCGGCACCAGTCTCTGGTCAGCTTCGGCGATCTCCTGCAGGCGATCCTGGAGACCGATCTCTTTTTCGTCGGCGACTACCACACGCTGCGGCAGTCGCAGGACCTGGCGCGGCGTCTGCTCGAGCGCGCGGCAGCCGAGCCCCGGCCCTTGGTTCTGGCGGTGGAGATGGTGCTCCAGGACCATCAGGAGCACCTGGACGCCTACATGCGAGGCGCCATCGGCGATGCCGCATTCCTCGAGCGCATCGAGTACCACCGCACCTGGAATTTCGACTGGGACAACTACCGGCCCCTCTTCGACGCAGCGCGCCGGCATGGCGTCGCCGTGGTGGGCATCAACCAAGCCACCCGCGGGGCCTGCCGGAATCTGCGCGAGCGGGACGAGGCCATTGCCGCCGCGCTGGCGGACACGATCGTGGCGCGCCCGGGCGCCCGACTCATGGTGTTGGTCGGCGACCTGCACCTGGCGGCGTCCCATCTGCCCCGGGCCCTGGATGCGCACCTGGAGGGCCTGCAGCTGCAGCGCAAGCGGCTCGTCGTCTTCCAGAATGCCGACACGCTGTACTGGACGCTGGCGGAGCGCGGCGATGGCCGCGGCACGCCGGTGGTGCAGCTGGGACCGGACCGCTTCTGCGTCATGGAAGTCCCGCCCTACGTGAAGCTGCAGTCCTATCTCAGCTGGGAGCGGGCGCTGGAGAAGCTGCACGACGAGGAAGAAAGCAACAGCGAGTGGACCCTGGAGCAGAGTGCGGTGCAGCTCTTCGAAACGCTGGCGCGCCAACTCGCCCGCTTCTTCGGTCTGCCCATCTTGTCGCCGAGCTGCGAGGTCTTCACCAACCTGGACGAGACCTTCTTCTCCACCATCGAACACACCGAGGGTTTGGAAGCGAGCCGCGCCCGGGAGATCCGCCTGCTCGCTTTCGGCAACCGTAGCTGCTTCGTCCCCGAACTGGACCTGGTGTACCTGCCGTTCTTCTCGGTGAACCACGCGGCGGAGGAAGCGATGCGAGCGCTGCAGGCACGGGTGGCCGGCACCCCCGCACGCCGCGGCGATCCGTACGAGGACTTCTACGGCCGCGCCTTCGGTGCCGCCGTCGGCTTCCTCGGCTCCAAGCTGGTGAACCCGCACCGCCTGGCCACCACCGAGGCCGAGTTCCGCGGCTTCTGGCGCGGCGCCGAGCGGCAGCTGCACGAGCCCCGCCTGGCCTTCCGGAAGCTGGTAGCCCACTTCGTCGTCCAGCACCAGGAGCACGAGCGCCGCCGTTTGGCCGGCGGCCGGGGCCGATTGAAGCAGATCTACGAACAGGACCTGGAAGTGCTCCTGGAAGTCACCTTCGCCCTGGGCTACCGGCTCGGCGACCGCCTGGCAGCGGCCCTCCTCGAGGGCACGCTGGCGCCCGAGGCGCTGCGCGCTCTGGTCTTCCCGCCGCCTGGGAAACTCGCCTCGGCGAGGTACTTCGACGCCCTCCGCGCGCTCGAACCTGCTCGCCGCTGACGCACCGTGCCTTGAGTGTCGCCAGGTGCCAGCCGCCGCCTCGCTCGGGCCCTGGCCTTGACAGCTGCGGGCACGGCTCTGCTAGAGTCACCGCTCTCGCGCGGGGCAGATGAGCCCCGTTTCTTTTGCCCGCTAGGCCGTGTGCGCCGTTCCACGGGGCGAGGTCCGATGAACATTCACGAGTATCAGGCGCGGGATCTGCTTCGCCGTTTCGAGCTGCCGGTGCCGCCGCATGCCGTCGCCGCCACCGCCGAAGCGGCGGTCGACGCCGCGCGTGGCTTCGGCTTCCCGGTGGTGCTGAAAGCGCAGGTGCTGGCCGGAGGGCGCGGCAAGGCAGGTGGCGTGAAGCTGGTCCGCGATCCCGAGGCGGCGCGGGCCGCTGCCGCGAGCATCCTGGGGATGCGCATCAAGGGCCTCGCGGTGCGTAGCGTCCTGGTGGCACCGGCGGTGGACATCGCTCGAGAACTCTATGTCGGCATCACCCTCGACCGTGGCGCAGGCCGGCCCGTGCTCATGCTCTCCGCTGCCGGAGGGGTGGACATCGAGGAAGTGGCGGCGAGCACCCCGGAGAAGATCCACAAGGTGCACTTGGACCCGCTCCGCGGCTTGCCCGCCCACACCGCCCGCCGCCTGGCCTTCGCCGTCCTCGACGACGGGCCGAGCGCCCTCGGCTTGGCGCGCGTCTGCGCGCGCCTGGCAGCGGCCTACGAAGCCCTCGACGCCACCCTGGTGGAGATCAATCCCTGCGTGGTGACGAAGCAGGGCGAGATCCTGGCGCTGGACGCGAAGATCAACCTGGACGACAACGCCTTGGGCCGCCATGCGGATCTGGAAGCCTTGCGCGACCTCGAGGCCGAGGATGCCAGGGAAACCAAGGCGCGCGGCAAGAGTCTTTCGTACATCCATCTCGACGGCGACGTGGCCTGCGTGGTCAACGGCGCGGGTCTGGCCATGGCGACGATGGACCTCATCCAGCATCACGGCGGCCGGCCGGCGAACTTCCTCGATATCGGCGGCAGCTCCAACCCGGAGAAAGTGATCACGGCCCTGGAGATCATCCAGAGCGATCCCAACGTGCGCGTCATTCTCTTCAACATCTTCGGCGGCATCACTCGTTGCGACGACGTGGCGAAGGGCCTGCTCCAGGCGATTGCTACCCAGCCGCCGCGGGTGCCGCTGGTGGTGCGTCTCATCGGCACCAACGAAGACAAGGCGCGCGAGATGCTCAAGGATGCAGCCATGGAAACCGCCACCGGCATGGACGAAGTGGTGCAGAAAGCGATCGCCGCGGCGCGACGCAGCGGAGCCGCGGCATGAGCATCCTCGCCGACCGCAGCACCACCGTTCTCGTGCAGGGCATCACCGGACGGGACGGTAGCTTCCACGCCCAGCAGATGCGGGCCTACGGCACCCGCGTGGTCGCCGGCGTCACCCCGGGCAAGGGGGGGACGCAGGTGCACGACATCCCGGTGTTCGACACCGTGGCCGCCGCGGTGACGGCGACGGGAGCCACGGCGAGCACGGTCTACGTACCGCCCCTCGCCGCCGCCGATGCCATCTGCGAAGCCGTCGATGCGGGCGTGCAGCTGGTGGTCTGCATCACCGAAGGCATCCCGGTGCAGGACATGGTGCGCACGCTGCCTTACGTGCGCGAACACGGGGCCCGGCTCCTCGGGCCCAACTGCCCGGGCCTGATCACACCGGGAGCCGCCAAGCTCGGCATCCTCCCGGGGAGTATCTGCACCCCCGGCCGCGTCGGTGTGGTCTCCCGCAGCGGCACGCTCACCTACGAAGTGGTCTACGAGCTCACCCGCCACGGGCTCGGCCAGTCCACCTGTGTCGGCATCGGCGGCGATCCGCTCATCGGCACGCGCTTCGTCGACACCCTGGAGCTGTTCGAAAAGGATCCGGGCACGGCAGCCGTGGTGCTCATCGGCGAGATCGGCGGCAGCGATGAAGAAGATGCCGCTGCCTTCATCGCCAGCCGCATGTCCAAGCCGGTGGTAGCCTTCATTGCCGGCCGTACGGCGCCACCGGGGCGGCGTATGGGTCATGCGGGCGCCATCGTCTCCGGTGGCAGCGGCACCGCGGCGGCGAAGGTGGCCGCCTTCGAAGCCATCGGCGTGCGCGTCGCCGACACACCGAGCGGCGTGGTGGCGTTGCTCCGCCAGGTCATCGGAGCGGAGGCGTCGTGACCCGCACCTATCTGATGATCAAACCCGAGGCCGTTCGCGCCGCCCTGTGGCCGGGGATTCTGCACCTCTTGTTGCAGAACCGCTTCCAGGTCCGCCGGCTGGAGATGCGCCGTCTCACCCCGGCGGTGGCGCGGCAGTTCTATGCCGAGCACGACGGCAAGCCGTTCTTCCCTGCCTTGGTGGAGTACATCACCTCGGGTGACGTCGTCGCCGTCTGGCTGGAAGGAGCCGACGCGGTGCCGCGCCTGCGGGCTCTGGTGGGGGCGACCGATCCGGCCAAGGCGACCCCCGGAACGCTGCGCTACATGTTCGGCACCAGCTTGCAGGAGAACGCCGTGCACGCTTCGGACAGCGAGGCCTCGGCGGCCCGCGAGCTCGGCCTCATCTTCCCCGGTTGACGAACAGAACTCACGCTGTCACAGGGGTTTCCCTTGACATGGGACGACCCTCTCCCTAGAGTGACGAGGTTTTGGGGGACGGATCCGATGCAGCTGCAACTCGGCCGGACCGGTGCGGCGCCGGCGCTGCAGGAAGGCGATGTGGTCCTCGCGGTGTGCGACGCCGCCGGCGAGGAGGAAGAGCAGCGCCTGCACGTACGCTGCAAGGTGGAAAGTACGGGGGCGCGGGTCCGCGTGGACGGCGAGATCGCCGGCAGCGCGCACTCCCATTGTCATCGCTGCCTGGCCGCTTTCGAACGCCCCGTGGAAGTGCGCTTCGCGCTGCTGGTGCAGCGCGGCGGCAAGCGCGACGCGGAAGACGTCCTCGTCATCGACGAAAACGCGGATGCCGTCGATCTGACCCCGGTCGTCCGCGAGGCGGTGATCCTGGAGGAGCCCATCCGCTTGCTCTGCCGGGAGGATTGCCGCGGGCTCTGCCCGCAGTGCGGTCAGGATTGGAACGTGGCGTCCTGTGCCTGCGTGCCCGCTGCCGGCCCGCGGCTGGAGGCGCTCGAGCGGCTCGCCCAGGAGTGGGAGCCTTGAAACCGGCGCGGCGACTTCACTGGCGCCGCTCCGATGGGTCTCGTGGAGGAGGAGAGCATGGCCGTCCCGAAGCGCCGCCGTTCCCGTGCGGCCCGGCGCAAGCACCACGCCAATTGGAAGATCGAGCGCCCGGTGCTTTCGACCTGCGCCGATTGCGGCAGCCCGCGTTTGCCGCACCGCGTCTGCCCGAACTGCGGCAGCTACGCCGGCCGCCAAATCGTCTCGCGCACCACCGAGTAGGCTGCCCGTGACGCGAGTGCGGGTCGCCGTCGACGCGATGGGAGGCGACCACGGCCCGCGCGTGGTGGTGCCCGGGGCGCTGCGCGCCCTGCCGCGCTTGCCGGCGGGGACGGAGCTCGTTTTCCTGGGCGACGAGGCCCGCATCCGCTCCGCCCTTGGAGCCGGGACCACGGCGCCGGTGCGCGTCGTGCACGCCCCTGACGCGGTGTCGATGGACGAATCGCCCGCCACCGCGGTGCGGCGCAAGCCCGATTCGTCCTTGGCCCGCGCCCTCGACCTCGTCACCCGCGGCGAGGCCGAGGCGCTCCTGAGCGCCGGCAGCACCGGAGCGGTGGTCGCAGGCGCCCTGCTCGCCCTCGGCCGCATCGGCAAGCTGCGCCCCGCGATCGCCACCCTCTTTCCCACCGATCGTTCCTCCTGTGTGCTCGTCGACGTGGGCGCCAACGCCGACTGCAAGCCCCTCCACCTCGTCCAGTTCGCGGTCATGGGTGCGGTCTACGCCCGCATCCACCTGGGGCTCGAACGCCCCCGTGTGGGCCTGCTCAACATCGGCGAGGAGGAGAGCAAGGGCAACGAGCTGGCGGTGGCGGCGCACGGCATGTTGCGGGAAAGCGGTCTCCACTTCGTCGGCAACGTCGAGGGCCGGGATGTCCTCGCCGGGCGTGCCGACGTGGTGGTCTGCGATGGTTTCGTCGGCAACGTGCTGCTCAAGTTCGGCGAGAGCATGCTGCGCTTCCTCACCCGGCAGATGCGGGAGGAAGTACACCGCTCCTTCCGGGCCAAGCTGGGAGCCATGCTGCTGCGCCCCGCCTTCCGCTCGCTGCGCAGTCGCATCGATTACACCGAAGCCGGCGGCGCGCCGCTTCTCGGCGTGCAAGGCACCGTGGTCATCGCCCACGGCAAGAGCCCGGAACGCGCCATCGAGAACGCCGTCGTTCTCGCCGCCACGCTGGCGGCGAACGATCTCCCCGGGCAGATCGCCTCGTTGTTGCAAGAGGTCGGTGCGCACCTGGTCCAGCCCGGCGATGCCGGGCGCGGCTGAAGGGGAAGGCTCCATGCAGGTGGCGATGTTGTTCCCCGGCCAGGGGGCGCAAACCGTCGGCATGGGTGCCGACCTCGCCGCGGCCTATCCGGAGGCGGCCGCGGTGTTCACCGCCGCCGACGCGATCCTCGGCTATCCGCTCTCCCGCCTCGCCTTCGAAGGTCCGCTCGAAACCCTGACCGAAACGCGGCACGCCCAGCCGGCGCTGTTGGTGCATTCCGTCGCCGTGCTGCGGGTGCTGGAAGCCCGCGGCTTCGGCTGCAGCATCGTCGCCGGCCACAGTCTCGGGGAGTACTCGGCACTGGTGGCCGCCGGTGTCTTGACCTTCGAGGACGCCTTGCCGCTGGTGCAGAAGCGCGGCGAGCTCATGTACGAGTGCGGCGTCCGCTCTCCCGGCGCCATGGCGGCCGTCGTCGGCTTGGAAGCGGCGGCGGTGGAAAAGGTCTGTTCCCAGGTGCGCGAGCTCGGAGTCTGCGACCTGGCCAACCTGAACGCTCCGGATCAGATCGTCCTCTCCGGCGCCGTGGGCGCGGTGGAGGCGGCGCTGCCGCTCCTCGAGAGCGCCGGCGCCCGGGTGGTGAAGAGACTGAACGTGAGCGGTGCCTTCCATTCGGCGCTCATGGCGGAGCCGGCGGCGGAATTCGCCGCGCACCTGGACCGGAGCGTTTTCCATTCCGCCCGCGTGCCCGTGCTCACCAACGTCGGCGCGGCGGCGGAACAGGATGGCGAAAGACTGCGCGAGCAGCTGAAGCGGCAGATCCGTTCTCCCGTGCGCTGGACCGAAGCGATGCTCGCGCTCCGGGCACTCTGGCAGGGCCCGGTGCTCGAGGTGGGTGCGGGCAGCGTCCTCAAGGGTTTGCTCCGGCGCATCGATCGCGACGCCCGCTGCACCGCGGTAGGGGATCGCCCGAGCCTGGAGGCCCTGGTGGAGAAAGGCCTACCCCCGGGCCGCGAGAGCCGGGTAGGCTAGGCGAGGGAGGCGGCATGGGCTTGCGGGATCGGGTGGTCGTTGTCACCGGAGCGAGCCGAGGGATCGGTCTCGCCATCGCCCAAGCCTGTGCCGAGCAAGGCGCCCGTCTCGCCCTGGTGGCGCGGAGCAGCGACGCGGTGCGCGATGTGGCCGCCACCCTCGGTCCGGAGGCGCGGGCATACGCTTGCCATGTGGAAGCACCCGACGAAGTCGACTCCACGGTGGCGCGCATCGTCGCCGACCTGGGTGTGGTGCATGGTCTGGTGAACAACGCCGGCATCACCCGCGACGGCCTGCTGGCCCGCATGTCGCAAGAGGCCTGGGACGAGGTCCTGCGCGTCAACCTCACGGGCACCTTCAACTTTACCCGTGCGGTGGTCAAAGGTATGATGCGCCAGAAGTTAGGTCGGATCGTGAACGTCACCTCCGTGGTCGGGCAGATGGGGAACGCTGGGCAGACGAACTACTGCGCCAGCAAGGCCGGGATCATCGGCTTCACCAAGGCCGCGGCCCGCGAGCTGGCGAGCCGCAACATCACGGTGAATGCCGTGGCCCCGGGGTTCATCACCACCGCGATGACGGATTCCCTGGACGAACGGGCCCGCGCCCAGCTGCTGCCCCAGATCCCGCTGCAGCGCCTGGGCACGCCGGCGGAAGTCGCCGGGGTCGTGGTCTTCTTGCTGGGTGACGCCGCCGCCTACGTCACCGGCCAGGTCCTGAACTGCGATGGCGGCATGTGGATGCACTCTTGAAGCAGGCGCGATCCTGCCGCGACAGCGCGCGGGTTCGCATGGAGGAGGTGGGCTCTCAAGGCATGGCCAGCGAGATCGCAGGCAAGGTGAAGAAGATCATCGAAGAGCAGCTCGGCGTGAGCGCCGACCAGGTGACGGACGACGCCTCGTTCATCGACGATCTAGGCGCCGATTCCCTCGACACGGTGGAACTCGTGATGGCTTTGGAAGAGGCCTTCGACATCGAGATCCCCGACGAAGATGCCGAGAAGATGACCACCGTCGCCGCGGCCATCGAGTACCTGGAGCAGAAGGTCGGTTCCTGAGCCACCGCTTCAGCCCGGCGTCGGTGCGTCCCAGGGGCCCCGAGGCGCGGCCCGCGGGCGCAACGCTTCCGGGGAACGGTCAGGAGGCAGCATGGGTCGGGTGCGCGTCGCCGTCACCGGGGTCGGCGCCATTTCGTGCGTCGGCCTCGACGCGGCGAGCATGATGGAGGCGCTCTACGCCGGAAAGTCCGGGGTGCAGCGCATCCAGCGTTTCGATCCCGCCGGGCTCAGCACCACCATCGCTGCCGAGGTCGTCGACTTCGATCCGACCCAGTACATGGATCGGAAGGACGCCAAGCGCGCGGACCGCTACTCGCAGTTCGCCGTCGCGGCGGCGCGCGAAGCGGTGCAGCAGGCGCGCCTGCTGGACAGCGACGTGGACCCCAATCGCATCGGCGTCGTCCTCGGCTCGGGAATCGGTGGCATCGAAACCTTCGAAACTCAGCATCGCAACATGCTGGAGAAGGGATCCGGGCGCGTCAGCCCCTTCTTCATCCCCATGATGATCTCCGACATGGCGGCAGGACTGGTTTCCATGCAGTACGGTTTCAAGGGGCCCAACTTCACCGCGGTCTCCGCCTGCGCTTCCGCCGCCAATGCCATCGGCACCGCCTATCGTCTGCTGCAAGCCGATGACGCCGACGTCGTGGTCACCGGCGGCAGCGAAGCAGCCATCACCCCCATGTCGATGGCCGGGTTCTGTGCCATGAAGGCGATGTCCGAACAGAACGACGACCCTCCCGCCGCCAGTCGCCCCTTCGACGCCCGCCGCGACGGCTTCGTCATGGGAGAAGGCGGCGGCATCCTGGTGCTGGAGCGCCTGGACCGGGCGCAGGCCCGGGGCATTCCGATCCTCGGCGAGGTGGTCGGCTTCGGCATGACCGCCGACGCCTATCACATGACGGCGCCGGCCCCGGAAGGGGAGGGCGCGGCACGGGCCATGCAAGCCGCCCTGGACATGGCCGGCGTCGCGCCGGAGGTCGTGGAGTACATCAACGCCCACGGTACCTCCACGCCCTACAACGACAAGAACGAGACGCAAGCGATCAAGACCGTCTTCGGCGCCCACGCCTACAAGTTGAAGGTGGGCTCGACGAAATCGATGCTCGGGCACCTCCTCGGCGCTTCGGGCGG
The DNA here is from genome assembly GCA_035649275.1 of Candidatus Krumholzibacteriia bacterium. Taxonomy (NCBI): domain Bacteria; phylum Candidatus Krumholzibacteriota; class Candidatus Krumholzibacteriia; species Candidatus Krumholzibacteriia bacterium. Next base: position 5,904 of record DASRJW010000117.1, on the reverse strand, counting down.
CGTCGAATCGGTAATTTCCGTGCTGGTGCTCGGCTCCGGGAAGGTGCCGCCGACGATCAACCAGGAGACACCCGACCCCGAGTGCGATCTGGATTGCATCCCGAACACCGCTGCCCCCCTCGACGTGCACTACGCGTTGAGCAACTCCTTCGGCTTCGGCGGGCACAACGTCTCGATCCTGTTCAAGCGTTTCGAGGCTTGAGCGTCCAGGGCACGACGAGGGGTGAGTGCGAGCCATGGGGCTGCGGTCCTGGCTGTCACGACTGCGCCCGCTGCCCGGGGTGCCTCGGGGAGCGACGGCCGTCGACGATGCCGCCGGGTTCCCGGCGCTGGAGCAGAAGCTCGGCCACCGCTTCCAGGACACGGAGCTGCTGCGCACCGCCCTCACCCACCGCTCCCACGTTTATCGTTCCGGCCGCGAGCGCTTGCATTCCAACGAGCGCCTGGAGTTCCTCGGCGACTCCGTTCTTGGCCTCATCGTCAACGAGTACTTGTTCCGCAGTTTCCCGGAACGCAGCGAGGGGGAACTCACCAAGGTCAAGTCCTTGGTGGTTTCCCGCGCCGTCCTCGGCCGCGCCGCCGAGAGGCTGCAGCTGGGCAAGCATCTCATCCTCGCCCCGGGGGAAGTGGACGCCGGCGGCCGCATGCGCGCCTCCATCCTTTCCGATGCCTACGAAGCGGTGCTGGGCGCCATGTACCTGGACGGCGGGCTCGATCCGGTGCGCCAGTTCGTCAGTGCCCACCTGCTGGACGAGCTGGAAGAAACGGTGGCGGACCATCAGCTGGCGAACTACAAGAGCCAGCTGCAGGAGATGATCCAGGCGCAGCTGAAGACGCCGCCGCGCTACAAGGTGAGCGCCACCCACGGCCCCGACCATGCCAAGCGCTTCGTCGTCGAGGTGCTGGTGCGCGGCCGCGTGCTCGGTCGTGGCGACGGCAACAGCAAGAAACTGGCGGAGCAGCGAGCGGCGCGCGAGGCCCTCCACAACCTCAGCAAGGACGCAAACCTCCTCCGCCACGGCTGACCTGGAGCGGGCGCCGCCGGCGTTTCCGCCCGGCGGAAAAATCTGTAGCTTCCACAGGGATCATGCGCCCGACACCGACGAGGGGAAGCCATGCCGCACCGCTCACCACGCCGCCTGCACCTCCTGCTCCTCCTGGGGCTCGGCGTCGGCGCTTGCGCCGCTCCAGCGACGACGCGGCGGAGCGCCTCCTCGGAGACGGCGGTGCCGGAGGAGGTCGTCGAAGCCACCCGCGAAGCGGCGCAGGTGGCCTTCGCCCGCGGCAGCTATCTGCGCGAGATCGGGGCGGCGAACGAAGCGCTCGCCGCCCTGCGCGAAGCAGTGTTCCTCTGGCCGGAGAACGCGAGCCTGCGTCTGGCGCTGGCACGCCAGTACCTGGACATGGGGCGTTACCAGGAGGCGGATCACTTGCTGGGGGATGCCGCTCTGGCCGGAACTGCCGGGCCGGCGGAGTTCCTCCTCCTGGCGCGGCTCCGCGCCGTGGCGGGGAAACCGGAGGAAGCGCTGCAGCATGTCGACTCCGCCCTGGCAGCGGACTCGACTCTGGTTGCCGGCTGGCTCTTGCGCGGCCGCCTCGCCAGCGATCTGCACCGCCGGTCGGAGGCGCTCGCGAGCTTCCAGCGCGCCAACGCGTTGCAGCCCGACCAGGCGGCGACCTTGCTGCAACTCGGGAAGGTCGAGGAAGAACTCGGCAAGCTGCCGGAGGCCGAGAGTCGCTACCGTCGCGCCCTGGAGTTGGAGCCGCAGCTCGGCGCTGCCCGCAGCGCGCTGGTGGAACTCCTGGAGAAGAACGATCGCCTCGCCGAAGCGATCGCCGTGCAGCAGGACGCTCTCGCCCTCGTTCCAGAGGATCGCGATGCCCTCGAGTGGCTGGTGCAGCTCTACCTGCGGGAAAAACGCTATCCCGATGTGGTGGCCCTCCTGCAGCCCCGCGACGAGCGCCACGAACTGGAGCCCCGGCACGAGTACATCCTTGGCTGGGCGCTGCTGCAGAGCGAGCAGTACGACAGCGCCGAGAAGCTGCTGACGCGCCTGGCGGAGGGCAACGAGTTCCCCGGCGCCGAGCACCTGCTCGGCGAGCTGGCCCTGCGCCAGGATCGGAGCGAAGCGGCGGAGAAGCACTTCCGCGCCGCCATCCGCTTGCAGCCCGACGCTTGCGCCGCCCATCTGGGTCTGGCCACGGTGCTGCTCGAACGTCTGCGCGACGCCGACGGGCGCGTGCAACGGCAAGGCCCGGCGGCGGACAGCTTGCGCGCCGTGCTCGCCACGGCATCGGCGCACACTTCCGCCGACGAGGTGCGTTGCAACGTGCTCCTCGGCTACGCCTACCTGCAGCTGCGTGAGTTCGACGCCGCCGTCCGTCATCTCGAGGCCGGCCACCGCTTGGATCCGGACAACACCGATGTGCTCTTCAACCTGGCGATGGCACACCAGGAGCTGGGTCATTACGAAACGGCTCTGACTTGCGGCCGGGACGTGCTGCAGCGGCAACCGGAGAACGCCGCGGCCCTCAACTTCGTCGGTTACATCCAGGCCGAGCGTGGACTGGCTCTGGAGGAGAGCGAGACATTGGTGCGCCGGGCGATCGCCGCGGAACCGGACAACGGCTTCTACGTCGACAGCCTGGGGTGGGTGCTCTTCCAGCGCGGCCATTTCGCTGGCGCCGTGGTTGAGCTCGAGCGTGCCGCGGACCTGACGAAACACCAGGACGCGGTCATCCTCGAACACCTGGGCGACGCCTATCGCAAAGCGGGACGGCCGCAGGAAGCGCTGCGTGTCTACGGGCGCTCCCGGGAGCTGGCACCAGAAAACGGCGGGTTGCGCGACAAAATTGACGCGGTGCAAGCGGAGATCGAGAAGCCTTAGAGGGGCCGTGGCGATCCGGCTGCTCCTCCTCACCACCTCGGGGCTCGTCGCCTGTGGCGGGCCGCCTCGCCTCGACCGCACCCCCGACGCGGTGGAGCTCGAACGGCTCACCTCCCTCGCCGGCGCGCCACCGCGCCAAGCGTGGAGCACCCGCGGCCATGCCCGTCTCTCCTCGCCCGACGGCACGGTGGAGGGGAATCTGCAGGCGGTGGTCGACCTGCCGGAGCGCTTGCGGGTGGAGCTGCGTTCGCGAGCCCTCTTCGGCATGGTGGGGGAGAGGCTCGTGTTGTCGCTCCCGGGCGACGGACACCTCTTGATGTATCGCGCCCGCGCTGACGCCTTGGAGCGCTCCCCCTTCGCGGACTCCGAGTTGGCGCGCTACCTGCCGACCGGCTCGTTGGCGGAACTGCACGCCTTGGTCACCGGCCGCCCGCCCTGGCCGCAGGGCCGCCCGCCGGAAGACCTGGCGGCCCGCACCCGTCTGGTGGGGAGAAGCGAGGATGGGCGCAACCTGGAGTTCAGGGTGCAACTTTCCTCGCCCCAGGCCGTCTTCGAGCTGCGGCTCCGGGACGGGGTCTTGGAACAGTGGGGCTGGGAAGGGGCCGAGGGCCGGCGCCTCGTGGTGCGCTACGATCGCTGGCGCCGCTGGGGCGAACTGGAGCTGCCGGGTCGTTTGCGCCTCCAGGCGCCCCGGGAAGGCATGGAGGGTGAGATCCTCCTCGAGGAGATCGAGGCCCGCGATGGTCTGGCTGCCGCTGATTTCGAGGTCTACTGAGGTCTACTGATGGAACCTCCGGACAAAGATAGGGTTCAAGGGGCCGAGCCGGGAGCTGCCATGAACCAGCTGAGCGCCAGGAAGCGGAGCGATGCGTCCGAGGAGCGGAGCGACGAGGACCTCATCCAGTCCGTCGCGGCTGGGGAGCGTGCGGCCTTCGACGTCCTCGTACAGCGCCACAAGGTCCGGCTCTACAACTACCTTCTGCGCCTCCTCCGGGATCCTACGGAGGCCGAGGAAGTCGCCCAGGAAGCTTTTGTCCGCGCCTATGTCCACGCCGAGAAGTACCGCACCGTGGCGCGCTTCTCCACCTGGCTCTACACCATCGCCACCAATCTGGTGCGCAATCGCATCCGCAAGCAGCGCAGCACGCCGAAGCTGGTGTCGATTTCCTGGGGACGGGGCGAAGAGGAGGAAGGCGAGCGGCACGACGTCGATCTCCCCGATGCCAAGGACCTGCCCGACCGCACCTTGGAGAAGCAGGAAGTGCATCGCTGGGTCGAATACGCCATCACCCGCATCCCGGCCAAATACAGAGAAGCTTTCGTGCTTCGTGAGATCAACCATTTCACCTACGAGGAGATCGCCGCAGTGACGGGCCTCAAGCTGGGCACGGTGCGTTCTCGCATCAACCGCGGGCGCAGTCACTTCCGGGAGATCATGGAACCACTGCTCGAACGTACGCTGGGGAAGCGTTGAGCAGGGCCGGCGGCAACGCCGGCGGCACGATCCCGCCACGGGCGGGAGAAAAGGGGAGACAGGCGATGCGATGTCGGATGGCGCGCACTCTCGTCAGCGAAGGCGACGAGGCCCGTTTGTCCGCAGCCGTCGGCGCGGAGCTCCGCGCCCACCTCGCCGGCTGTGCCGATTGTGCGCGTTTGCAGCGTGAGAGCGCCCTCACCCGGCAGTGGCTACAGGAGCTGCCGATTCGAGAACCGGCGCCTCACTTCGACTGGCGCCTGAAGCTGCGGCTGTCGCAGCAGACGCAAGAGCTGCCGGTGGCGGTGGACCCGACGCCGCGACGCTGGTTGCTGCCTTTCACCGTCAGCACCGCTGCGGCCGCAGCTCTCGTTCTCACCCTCGGCTTGACCTTGGGCCATCGCGGTCCCAGCCCGAGCGAATCCACGCCCCCTCGGGTGGCGATGGAGACCTCCCCGGGTCCTTGGGCCCCGGCGGGACGACCCGCGGTCGCCTGGCCGCGCCTGGTCCCGGTGCGCGCCAGTACGCCTCTCGGTCCGGAACTGCGCCTCGAAGCGGCGGCCTCGATCCTCGGCTCCGTCCCGGCGGATACGTTGCCCGACGCCAAGCGCCAGCGCTCCGATCCGATCGAGACCATGCCCGTCCGCTGGTGAGTGCGGCGCGGCTGGGTCTCGATCTGGCCGCGCTCGGCTTCCACGACTAGACTGCGCGGATGCGGAAAAAAGCGCCGCCACGCCTGCGTTTCCTCCTCCGCCTCGCCGCGCCCTGGCTTCTCTTCGGTTGCACCGCTCCCGGCCTCACCCCCGCGACGGGAGCCTTCGCGGCCAGCACCGTCGTCTGCGAGTTCTGTCCGCCGCGAGCGCAGGAAATCCTCGCCACTGCCCTGAACGACTGCGCCGTCGCCAGCGGCCCGCTGGTGACTCATTTCGTTTACGATCCCTCGCGGCACCGGCTGTACGGAGTGCAGGGGCAGCTCTTCGTGCCGGGAGACAGCAAGCGCACCTTCCTGTTCGAGCTGGAAACGCTGCTCCTCACCTTCCGTCTGGAAGAGAACTCGTGAGCGCGACACGTTTCCGGCTCCGGGTCCGACCTCGGGTGCAGGAGTGCACCGTGCAAGTCGGTGTCTCGGGCCCCGGCCTCCTGGCAGCGGTGTTGCGCCACGAACCTCGGCGCTGGGCCGTGGTCACCGACACGCGGGTGCGGCGTGCACTCTGGGAGCGGACGGCGCCGGTGCTCCGCCGTCAGCGCATCGAGGTCGGCGCGCCGCTGCTCCTGCCGGCAGGGGAACGGGCGAAGACGCTCCGCACCCTGGAGCGGTTGCTCGAGCAGCTCTTGCGCCGCGGCTTCGATCGCGGCAGCGGGCTGGTGGCGCTGGGGGGCGGCGCGGTGACCGACCTGGTCGGCTTCGCCGCCGCCACCTACATGCGGGGCATCGACTGGGTGGCGGTGCCGACCACACTCCTGGGAATGGTGGACGCCGGCTTGGGCGGCAAGGTCGCCACCAACTTGCTGCGAACGAAGAACGCTGTCGGTGCCTTCCAC